>CBDUZQ010000158.1:0-6222 GCA_965371755.1 uncultured bacterium | reverse complement strand
CGGACCGCAGCTCACCCAGGAGTGGATGATTAACATCAACCCCGGACTCATTATTTTGTTGGTAGTGTATCTCAACTTTCTGGTGTCACGGATACGACGTGTTCACTCGATATTTATAGGTATCTCTATCGCATCGGTCGGACTGGTGGCCGCGGGATACACAACCAGCGGGTATATTTGTTTAATCGGTATCCTTATCTTCTCCGTTGGCGAGATGCTATCCTCACCCAAAATGAACGAGTATCTCGGTGTCATTGCACCGGACGGCAAGAAAGGCCTTTACATGGGGTATGCCAACATCCCTCAGGGGATTGGCTGGGGGCTGGGCTCATGGTTCGCCGGACACGTTTATGACCGGATGGGGGACAAGGCCAATTTAGCCCTGAGATACCTGGCCGACAACAACGGCGTTACCGGCGTCGACCGCACCGAGGCAATGAACAAACTGGTTGAGGTCACGGGCATGACGCACCAGGAGGCAACCGACATGTTGTGGGCGGCTTACAAACCGTACGAACTATGGTACCAGTTTGCGGCGATAGGGATAGCTTCGGCTCTGCTAATGCTTCTGTACGCCAAGTGGGTGAAGAGATACGAAGCGGCGGATGTATAACATGCGTGCGCGCGAAGCGCGAAAAACAGGCTTGCCTGTGTCAGGAGCGCAGGGCTCCTGATCTACAAAGACTGATTCAAACAAAAAGGCAGGAGCGGAAGCTTCTGCCTTTTTGTGTTCATAATCTCCGCACGCGGCAGATGTGGACATCTGCCGTGCACTTACAAACTTCGTCATTCCTGCGAAAGCAGGAATCCAGTAGGTCGAAACCCCTGTGGTTTCGACATTAAGTCAGGAGCGCAAGGCTCCTGACCTACGATGTTACTTCATCAAGATCATTTTCCGAGTCTCGATCAAATCATCAGCCTGCAAGCGGTAGAAGTAGAGACCGCTCGAGTATGGCGATCCATCCCAGGTGTACGAGTGCGGACCGGCCGACAGCGTCCCCGAAGCCAGGGTCGCGATCTTCTGACCGAGAACGTTGTAAACCCGCAATGTCACTTTCATCGCTGAGGGCAGTGTGAAACTGATCTCGGTGGTCGGGTTGAACGGGTTGGGATAGTTTTGGCTCAGGCCAAACTCGCTCGGGAGCGGTTCGTCCACAGCAGCCATTCCGCCAGAGCCGTTACTGTAAATCCAGCCGGACTCACAGGCGCGAGTGACGTTGTTCGATGCGGCATCATAGGTATGTGTACCGTGGGTCACATCGGTCACCTCAAAACACCACTCCACCGGTGGTTTCTTGTATGGTGCGCTCTCAAAGTAGACCGTGCCGTCACCACTGGTAACGCCGCTGAGACTACCGCTGTTGGGACCATCGTACGATACATACACCGTAGCGTTGGCCAGTGGCGCGTTAGCCTGGTCATAGATGGTCACCCTGCAGGTACCCTTATTGTTGGGGCCGACCTTGATGCGTCCCACTGCCATGTCGTGTACGTGCGAGAAATCCTGACCGGGCTCGGTCACATTGATATAATCGATCTTGGTCTCGGTGTCGGAGCCATAAGCGTTGGTTACCGTCAACGAAACCGTGTATTTCCCGACCGCCGTATACGGGTGTGACGGGTTTTGCGCAGTCGACGTACCCAGGTCGCCGAAGTCCCAACTCCAGGAGGTTGGACTGCCGGTCGACAGATCAGCGAAGTTCACCGTAAGCGGATAGTTGCCACTGGTCGGGTTACCACTGAAGTCAGCCACTGGTGGAGCCGGTGTGGTCTCGTATTCGAAATACATTTGATCGATGTAGACAGCATCGAGCGAGATCAGATCCCACGAACGGTTGTCATCGCGGACCTTGACATAAATCGTTCCGGTCAACCCGGCCGGGAGTGTCGCCGAGTAAACCTGTTCGGTTCCGCTGGTCACGGTAAACAGAGAGTTGTAGCTGACGTCGTCGGTCGAGTACTCGAATATGAAATCATCGCCGTCACTATTGTCGGGTCGGTAGGCCTCGGCATAGAACATCATGTTGCTGCCGCCGCTGCCGACGTTGAAATCCCACTTATGTTCGGCCTGAGAGGTTTCCTTAACGGGGTGAGAGGTTGACAGGGCCTCGGTGATGACCTCGTAGACGTTGTCACTAGCATGCGTGTTGGTGTAGTTGCCGGAGAACGTCCCCAGTATAGGAATATCCGACAGAGCATACGCCTTTTCATTAGAAGGCGGGTCGACCGTGATGTAGTCAACTTTGGTCGCAACATCGGAGCCGCAGGCGTTGGTGGCTGTGAGGGTCACCGTGTAAGTGCCTGTCGCTGTGTACTGGTGCGATGGGTTCTGCTGGGTTGATGTTCCGAGATCACCGAAATCCCATGACCATGAGGTTGCACCGGTCGAAAGATCGGTAAAGTCGACTGACAGCGGCGCCGTGCCGGTGGTTGGACTTCCGGAGAAATCCGCGGTAGGCGGAACGCAAGGGTCGACCGTGATGTAATTGACCTTGGTCTCAACATCAGAACCGCAGGAATTGGTTGCCGTCAACGTGACGGTATATGTCCCAGCGTTGTTGTAGGTGTAACTGGGGTTCTGTTGGGTCGAAGTGCCTACTCCGTCACCGAAGTCCCATGACCACGAGGTAGCACTGGTCGAAAGATCGGTAAAGTCGACCGTCAGTGGTTCCGTTCCAGTAGTTGGACTTCCGGAGAAGTCGGCGGTAGGCGGAACGCAAGGGTCGACCGTGATGTAGTCGACTTTCGTCGCAACATCGGAACCGCAGGCGTTAGTAGCGGTGAGTGTCACTGTATAGGTCCCGGCGTTGTTGTAGGTATGCGACGGGTTCTGCTGCGTTGACGATCCCAGATCACCGAAATCCCATGACCACGAGGTAGCATCGGTTGACAGATCGGTGAAGTCGACCGTCAGCGGTTCCGTGCCCGAAGTTGGGCTGCCTGAGAAGTCAGCGGACGGACCACCGTCCACCGTGATGTATCCGGTTTTGGTCTCGGTGTCATCGCAGTTTTGCGAACTGCTGGACACGGTCAGGCTGACCGTGTAGGTGCCCGGATTAGGGTACGTATAGTTCGGATTCTGGGCGGTCGAAGTGCCGACGCCGTCACCGAGATCCCATAACCAGCCGTCGATACCCGTTCCGGTGGACAAATCGGTGAAACTGACCGCCAGCGGCGCGCATCCAGAGGTTGAGGAGCCGCTGAAATCTGCCACCAGATCACACTGTGGACCGACAGCATCGAGGCATTTGCGGGCGTCGACAATACCTTCACCGACATCCTTGGTCTGGTTGTATGCCTTCACATTCGCCGGGTCGGTGATAATAGCGATCTTTTGAGCGGCTGTCAACGATGGATCGTATGACTCCAGGAGAGCCACCACGCCGGCCACGTGCGGCGCCGACATCGAGGTGCCGTCCATGTAGGCTACATAATCCACATCGGGATTCGCCGGATCGGTGATGGTGCTCATAACTTCGACACCTGGAGCCGCGATATCGACCCAGGTACCATAGTTCGAGAAGCTGGCGGGATTGCCATTTTGGTCGGTAGCGCCAACATCAAGGCAGTCACCACGGCTACCCAGATAGTCGGCACTGCTGGAATTGCTGTTACCTGCTGCAACAACAATGATAACATCCTGGCTAATCAGATAGGTGGCCGCGGCCGAAAGACCGCCACTGTTGGAACTGCCGAAGGAGCAGTTAATCGCCGCTACGTTCCATCCGGACGTCTTGAGGTCGGCCATGTAGTACATCGCCTCGGCGACGTAGTCCATGATCACGACACCAATGTTCTGACCAAAGTAGTTCAAGACATAACCGATACGGCAAGGTACGATCTTCACGCCATTACCGCCGCCGGCGAAAGTGCCGTCACCATAACCGCCGGCCACACCGGCTACGGCATAACCGTTGTTGGTGATAGCGGCGATAGTACCGGCCGTGTGGGTGCCGTGGCCGTCGCCGTCGGACGGATCGTTGTCGGCGCCGCCGCAATCGGCGTCAACACACGGATAGGAAGGATACCAGTTACCACTTTCGACAAAGTCCCAGCCGATAATATCGTCGACATAGCCATTGCCGTCGTCGTCCTGGCCGTTACCCGGAGTTTCGCCGGTGTTGACCCAGATATTGCCGTTGGTGCTGGCGTCGTCGGGGCCCGGCGGGTTACTGCCGCCAAGGTCACCGTGGTCATATTTGGTGCCGATATCCAGGTCACCAACGATGACCGTTTGCGCACCGGTCTCATCATCCCAGGCCATGTCGGCCTCAATGCCGTAGGTATCCCAGTAATGCCACTGATCATGAGGAAACGAGACGGGCGGGTCATCATAGTAAGTGTCGTTGGGCGTCGCCGAGAGCGTGTGGATCCCGATCCGTTCGACATAGTCGACCATCGGGTTGGCTTCGTACGCCGCAATGGCTTCATCCAGATTGTCCGAGCCCAGATATACTTTGTAATGGCGAGCCAAGGCTCGGGCACCTGAAGAAGCAGCTTTCGGGCCGCGATCGGCGCCCGGAAACTGCGGTTTGGTTTTTATCACGCCATGTTGCCGGACCAGTTCATCGAAGCCGGTCAGGTTAGACAGCGCCATAGTGCTGTTCATGTCCTTGGAATGGTCAATGTCCACGTCGTCCTTCAGGACAACAATGAAGCGATCGGGTACCCAACCCAGAAAACCGGGAAGGTTGGTATACTTGGATTGGTCGACGTCCAGCACGTCGACATCTGCCATTGCCGCACTGGACAGGAGTATCCCAACCATGAGTACGGCGGTTAACAGCTTTTGCATAGTACCTCCGCGACAGTGAAAGTTAGTTACTCAAGCTCATAGACACAGAGTCTTGTCGATCTCTAACCAGCATCACCAGCCTGTGTTCAGCCGCGTCATAAGCGGCGAAATCGGTTTTTGCGGCTAAGCCAATATGTAGATTATTTTGGTCTGCGTGTCACCCCGTAATATATGACTGGAGCGCGCCAAACTGCAAGTCAAAAGGGCGAAAAGATGTCGGCCGATTTGGCCGTCAAATAGGGACTAGCTCAGCTTCATGTTGTCGATTAGTCGCACCCCGTGGACCTTGACCGCCAGCAAACAGACGGTGCCGCGGTCCACTTCATAGACCGGCAGAAAAGAGGTGGGCTCTGAGAGTGCGATATAGTCAACCTTGGCAGTGGGGCAGGTGGCGCGAATCACGGCGCGCATCTCTTTGGTAAGCTTCACGGTATCCTTAACGCCGCTTCTGACCATCGCTTTGGCTGTGCGCAGCGCATAGTAGAGGCAGCACGCTTCGGCGCGCTGTTCGGGTGAGAAGAACTTGTTGCGCGAGGACATCGCCAGGCCGCCTTTCTCGCGCACGGTGGGAGCGATAACAAACTTGATCGGCCAACCCAGATCGTTGGCCATCTGTTTGAGAACGTAGGCCTGCTGGAGATCTTTCTGGCCGAACACGGCCACATCGGGTTGGGTGATATTGAACAGCTTGGCGACTATCGTAGTGACGCCGCGAAAGTGCCTGGGACGAGACTCCCCTTCGAGACTTCGGGTCAGTCTCTCAACCGTTACGCAGGTCTGGAAGTCATCGGGATAGATATCCGTCGCTTTTGGGATGAACACGATATCGCCGCCGGCCTTTCTGATCTTGCGGACATCCCCTTTTTCATCACGAGGGTACTTGGATAGGTCCTCGCGCGGGCCGAACTGGGTGGGGTTGACGAAGATGGTTGTGATGACGACGTCGGCTGCTTTTTTGGCGCGTCTTATCAGTGACAGATGCCCCTCATGTAGGAAGCCCATAGTCGGCACCAGCGCACTGGTTTTTCCCTCGGTCGCGATCTTCCGCGCGACCTGCTGCATCTTCTTTATGGAACGGATGGTTTGCATGGGGGGAATATTCAGCGAGAGGACGCAATTGGCAAGTGTTTGTAGTGAGTTCATGGCTCGCATGTTTTGTCAGGTTTTGGACGCGACGAAGTCGCGGGTGTGACCTGGCAGATGTTCAGCCACAAACGGAAAAGGTCCTATTCTCCCTGTTACTCATCCTCCTCCACCGGGTCGTTCACTGGTTCGTCTTCAAAGAAGAGGGGAGACTCGGAGGAAATCGCGTACTTGTCCTTCTTGTAGCGGATGACAATGTAAGCCCGCGCTTGGCCGGTGGCGATTATGGCCAAGAAGTAGCCGATGACTGACGCAAAGATCAGAAACAACATCACCGCCAACAG
>CBDUZQ010000157.1:0-6257 GCA_965371755.1 uncultured bacterium | reverse complement strand
AGTGGTAATGATGTAGCGTTTTATTATCTTGATGTCTCTACTGGCATTGCCGACGACCGTGGTACCCCCGCCTTACCCCAATTGTTTGAGCTTGGCCAGCCATACCCCAACCCGTTCAACGCCCAAGTTACGATTCCGGTGACGATGCTACGAGCGGGACGCTTGAGAGTCGACGTGTTCAATCTGCTTGGACGTAAAGTAGCCACTATCTACGATGGACCTGCCTCCGTCGGGCAGCGTGATTGTCACTGGAACGCCGAAGAGCACGCATCCGGTGTTTACCTGTTCAAAGCAACCGCCGGTGGTGAGACGGCAACAATCAAAGCCACTCTGCTGAAGTAATGTAGCGCATTCAGTTCCAGTTCATGCGGTAGACACGTTGGCTCCCGGATGGAGTGCTGCCGCGTCCGAAGATTACTACAATTAGTTTCATAATCACATAGCCGAAGACGAACCCGCCCACGTGAGCCATCCAGGCTACCCCGCCACCGCCGCTGCTGCCTACCAGGAACATCAACAACTGATACGCGAACCACACGCCCAGCACTACTTTGACCGGTAAAGTAATGAATTGAATAAAGAACAGAATCACCAATACCGTGACTTTGGCACGGGGATACAGCACCATATAAGCCCCCATAACACCAGCGATGGCGCCCGAAGCACCGACCAGGGGGATGTTCGAGGAAGGACTAAAGAGTGTATAAAGAGTGATCGCCGCCAATCCACTCAGGAGGTAGAACAGCAGGAACTTGATCCGTCCGAAGTAGTCCTCGACGTTATTTCCGTAAATCCACAGGAAGAGCATGTTGCCGATCAGATGCATCCATCCGCCGTGCATAAACATCGAGGTGAACGGTGTCAACCATGCCGACGCGGGCAGTTGCGGCGTCAACTCCACCGATGACATCAACTCATGAGGAATGTAACCGTACTGAACCGTTATCATCTGAAACCCGCGCTCTCCCTGCATAGTGCTAAACAGGAAAACCAAGGCGTTGGCCACGATCAGGCCGATCGTAAAGTACGGCTTGCGAATTGTTGGAATATTATCTTTGATCGGAATGAACAACTCAACTCTCCGTGCTAATGACCGCGTTTCCTGCTCTCTTTGATGACGAAATTGTAGTATTGCTCGGTGAGGTTGCCGGCCCGGTCGGTGATCAGGATGGCCAGGTGGTGAGGTCCCGGTTCGAGGGATGTTACCGGCTGCGTGACACACCGGTTGGTCTCCGGATCATAATCCACAATCTGCCATTGAGCATCGATCTTGACAACGATGTTACCCTCGTCCCCAATACCGGACAGCGTGTCCTCAACCAGAAAAGATATGCGTGGTTTGCGAGTAGTGAAGGTACGACCTTCGCTGAGACTGAGTCGGGTGATCTTAGGGGGATTGTAGTCGAACACCGCTGCGAACGAACCGCCACCGAGTGACATCGCGCGCAACCCATCGGCCTCGACCTCGTTGTCCAGCCATACCCAGCGATCCTCTTTTTTGTCCAGCCAGCAAATACCGCTGGGGTTATCGTTGATGGTCCGGCTTGGAATCTTCAATGACATCCCGAAATCCTCGCGCGTCACAAACGCCTCAGGAAGAATCTCATAGTGAGCCGAGTTGAGGTGCATACTCGTCTTGAAACGAGGGACGTTGCGACGCACCTCAATAAAACGCGGCTGGTAAAAGTTGGCGCGATCAAACGTCAGGGTGAGTTGTTTGTCGACAGCGATCGCCTGGTTGTCACGGTATCCAATCAGGTGGATATCCAACGAATCAGAGAACTCCCTGATCTGATACGATGGATCACGTGTCATGGCCATCCCGATCCGATCAATCTGCGAGTATTTAGGTTGCGGCGGTATGAAGCAAGTGTGGCGAGTGAGATCAAAGTACCGAGGATACTCAACACCCAACAGAGAATCACCGTAGTAGAGTTCGATTCGTGATTGAGATGCCATCTTGTTGCGAATATCCAGTGTCACCAGCAAACCATCTTCAACTACCTCCCAAGCCACCTTGCACCGGTCGGGCTGGCGCTCTTTCAGGCCATTGAAGATGTTGTCACGGATCACTCCGTCACCGGCAAACAGGAACAACCGCAACAGCGCCGACCCGGTCCGCCGTGCCTTAACTCTGCATTTCAACCGGCCGTTCTCCAGCGGGAAAACGGTAACCTCCGAAGGTTTACCCCAGACACCGCGGCCGTTGCGCAACACCGCGATGGAATCCACACCGAGGCCCTCGTAGCCGGCCACCGGAGTGAAATGGAAGTCCGTCGTGTTGGTAGCCGGCGTGACCACCGAATCCAACGTGAAAATGTCATCCGGCGGTCCCCAGAGAAAGTCAAAGCGCACTTCGGAGCGGTTGCCGAAACAGTCTTCGCCGACGATTCGCGCCCGGTGCCGTCCGACTTTCTCACGACCGGAAACTCCATAGATGCCGCTGCCATCACCGCTGCTGCTGCCTGAGAAACGATTACCGGCTAATCTGAACAAGCGTCGCACGCGCTTGCGATCATCCGCCGCTTCGCTATAGTCATACTCCAGTCGTACGGCATCAGTAGTCTCAAAACTCGCCGAATCAAACCTGGTTTCATATAACAGATGGTCGTCGATGTAGAGCCGAAGACGGTAAATCGATTGTTTCATTCCCCCCGAACGCATCTGGTCGTAACCATCAATGAGAAACCCGAAGGGCCGGTGCATGTAGATGAGTGTGTCCGAGTGATAGATGCCGGAACTACCCGTCGGTTTCAGATCGAGATAAATCTTGCGACGGCCGTTGTCCAGAAGGGAACGATCATCGGTCAACTGGATACCGATTCGGCTGAAAGTGGGCCTGATCTTATCGGCAATAGCGAAATCGTGCGACAACGGGTTGATTGGCACATTGTCGGCCGTACGCTTTTCAAAGTGCAGATGCGGACCGCCCTTGCCGCTCTGGCCGGTGTAAGCCAGAAGCTCACCCTTTTCCACCCGGACGGAATCGGCCGGGAAATAGATATCCTGAAAATAGCGTCGGTCGGCCAACTGTCTCGTCTTGATCCCGCTTCCGATCTTGCGGGCCAGTTGAGACAGATGGCCAAAGACATAGAGATAGCCGTCATCCCCCATAATGTACAGGCCTTTGCCGTAACCACTATACGACATGTAAACGCGCCAGACGTAGCCGTCCACCGGTGAAATGACCTCAGCGCCGATTTTCCCACCGGTTCTAAGGTCAACACCTCCGTGAAAATGGTTGTCACGAAAATCGCCAAAACCACTGGACAAGTCGATGTCCCGTCTCAGCGGCCAGCTTTCGCCCGCCCACACGTTGGCGGTAAGCGCCCCAACAGCAAGCACTAACAAAGATACAACAACAGACGATAATCTTAACATAAGGGTACCGATAATCCTTGGAAACGGTTCTTTTAACTATGATACAAAAAAGACCGACCAATGTAAAATATCTTGATGGTTTCTATTGAAAAATCGTGCGGCGACGTTATATTATCAGGCTTGCCGGTTACTGCCGAACAGCCCCGGCAAGTTGAGATGTTCTGATAACCTCTGAAGGAGTGACAACGAATGTTTGATGCCTTGCGCAGGATGATCCTCCCGATCATCATAATTGTTTTGGTGTTCTTTTCGGCCATGATCGTACTGGAATGGGGCATGGGTATGTCCGGCCGCTCCAGTTATGAACAGTCCAATATTGCTGCCGTCATCAATGGTGAGGAAGTGCCCTGGCAGGTGTTCAATCGCCTCTACAACAATTTGGTGCGAGCCGAATCTGAAACAACCGACGACGAGCTTCCCGATACCAAACTCCAGGAACTTCAGGAGAAGGCTTGGCAGCAACTGCTCCACGATCGGCTGATGATGCAACAGGTGGCCAGCCACACTATCTTTGTCACCGACGAAGAGGTCTATGCGTACCTGAAGTTTTCACCGCCGGCCGACATCCAGCAACTCTCATACTTCCAGACCGAGGGCAAGTTTGACTACCAGAAGTATATGGGCGCCCTTGCTGATCCCCAGATGAGTCAGTATTGGGCATCAATCGAGCCGTTGGTCCGATCCGATCTCATGAAGGGGAAGATGCAGGAAGTAGTTATTCAGAACGCACATGTTACTGAAGCCGAAGTCAAAGACATCTTCGTTACGGCCAGTGAGAGAATCAAGGTAGAGATGATCAATGTCGGCTTCGATCGCTTTTCGCGCCCACCACCTGAGATTACCGAGGAAGAAAAACAAGCCTTCTACGAGGAACGACGGGACCAGTATAGTGTGGACGAGCGCGCCGCGGTCACCATGGCATTGCTGGAAAAGAAGCCGGCTCCCTATGATTGGGAGGTCACTTACGGCCGCGCCATGATGGTGTATGATTCAATAATGGCCGGCGCCGACTTTGCCGAGTTGGCCAGGGAGTTCTCGGAGGACCCTGGTTCAGCCGCCAAAGGTGGTGATCTGGACTGGTTCCCGCGCAACCAGATGGTGGAAGAGTTCGACCGCTTCGCTTTCTCTATGAAAGAGGGTGACATCTCGGAGCCTTTCCGGAGTCAACACGGCTGGCACATCATTAAACACCACGGCTACAAAGAAGCACCATTCATCGGACGCGGCGGTCAAGGTGACGAACCTGTTCAGCAAGCCCATTGCTCGCACAT
The DNA here is from genome assembly GCA_965371755.1 of uncultured bacterium. Taxonomy (GTDB): domain Bacteria; phylum Zixibacteria; class MSB-5A5; order GN15; family FEB-12; genus JAJRTA01. The sequence goes on along the minus strand of CBDUZQ010000157.1, from coordinate 1,605 downwards.
CCTGATCAAAACAACCGCTTCGCAGGAAACTCTTGATCTACTATACAGCCGCCTGGAAGAATTCCGATCCGCGGCGCTGTCCTCCGGTTTCCACAAGGCGGCTCTGGACACAAAGATAGCCCTAAAGGAATCGGGACTGTTTTTCCGTGACCGCAATATTCAGATTCTCGGACGCGACAAAGCGGCCAGTGATTTCGCCTTTGAAAACGAAGTCGGTGAAATCTCGGGCATTATGGAAAATAACTCCGCTGTTTATGTTCTTCTGGTGGCCGATCACCAGCCGGAAGGTCCGGCCAGCTATGAGGAGGCCAAGAGGAAGATTGATCTGGATATTCTAACATACAAAGTCAACAGCCTTTGCCTTGATACTGCGAACGCTATCTATGCTGAGATTCAGACCGGGACGGACTTCAAGAAGGCCGCCGAAAAATACGGTGAGGAAGTCGAGACACCTGATGAGTTCCGGCGCAATTCGTATGTAAAGGGATTCGGGCAGGATCCGGAAGCAATCGGGCGCGCCTTCTCGTTGAGCGAACCCGGCCAGATCACGAAGCCGGTTGAGTATGACCAGGGCGTGGTCATTTTCCGTTTGATCGAAAGGATCCCGCCGGACCTGACGGAGTTTGCTGTTCGACGTGATTCGATCCATAATGAAATTCTGCTGAGGAAGCAGCAGATGTTGTTTGGAGGTTGGTTCCAGTCGTTAATAGACGAGTCCGAGATCGTTAATAATGTCAAGCGGAATCGCAGCCGGTCGGACTTTATGTAGTAGGTCGATTCTCGGCGCGGCCAGGGACGCTATAAATCTGTCATTCATAGACGGGAGTCACCGACTCCCGTTTTTTTTTGGGCCATTGAGGTGTGCTACCAACACCGCTGCTTTCGGCAGTATGTCGGACGGCGCAGCCGAGGGCGTACGCCGACCACCGAAAGAACGGTGGGTCTTGCTGCTCGGGTGTGGTCCGGACTTTGGGGCCTGTTAAAAAAGTCCCTTTAGCGTGTTGCGGTGGGTCTTGTCCCGCTGGAAGCGTGTCCACGACCCGACACAACGTAATTAGGGTTTATCAACAGACCCGAACGTCCGGGCCACCCGTCCGGGATAACTTCTTTGATGCCAGTAAATTCGGCGTAGCAGCCAATCCTCGATTCAACTGTGAACAGAGCCGGGCCGGGACCACAAAAACGCTTGTCTGACTCTTTTGGGGTCGTTATCATTCAGTAATTATGGAGAGGACGAGACACCACTGCTTTTGGACCGGCAACCTGCGAGTGGCAATAAAATACTGTCATTCGGCGGTTTGCGTTGCTATTGGGAACTTTGAAGCAATAGAAGGTGTTTTGATGTATGGTGTAAACAACAGCGTCTCCGGTTGTTGCTGTAGCTTAGGGGGGATTTGATGGCCGACCGGAAACTAAGCGACGCTGCCAAGAGAAAGGAGTTTGAGGCCGAGGCACTGCCTCACATGGATGCACTGTATCGCACCGCTCTTCGTTTGGCGAAGAACAAGAACGATGCTGAGGATTTGGTGCAGGAAGCTTTTGCCAAGGCATACCGGTTCTGGGATAAATTCGAGTTAGGTTCGAATTGTCGGGCATGGTTGTTCA
>CBDUZQ010000156.1:0-6335 GCA_965371755.1 uncultured bacterium | reverse complement strand
TTGTTGGGCGGCGGGGGTGGTTCTTCGACCGTGATCAAAACCGCACAAGTGTCGGCGCCGCAACTATTGTCGGCGATGAGTGTGGCCGTAAACGATCCAAAAACATCGCTGTTGAAGCAAAGTTCGTCCGCCAGCCAGGTGGCGGTATAATCCTGATTGTCGCTTGAAACAACCACGCTGTCGGCGCCTGTTATCACCAGAGCCACACAGATTTCCGCTCCGGTGGCTTCGACAGTAATCGGTTCGGGACAGGCGATCATCGGCGCATCACCGATAGTGACGTCGACCGTAAGCGCGCAGGTATCCTCGCCACAATCGCTGGTGGCAATCACTTCGATGGCATAGGAGCCGGCCGAGTCGGCGTCGAAACAGAGCGTATTGGCGGTCCAATTGCCCAAAGAGCTGGTCACGCCGGTGGCGTTGTCAATCGCCAACTCCACGCAAACCAATCCCGGGTTGCAGAGGAAAAACGGCAGGGGAGCCTCGGGACAAGTGATGACCGGCTCAGCCCCGAGCGTGACATCGACAGTGAGATCACAACTGTCCGCTCCGACGGCATTGGTGGCCACGACATGGAACTGGAAGAGATCTTTATCCGGTACAAACGGGTCGAAGCAAAGCTGATCGCCGGCCCATGTCGCACCTTCGACAGTGACTTCCTCGGCGTAAGATATCGGGAGGTCAACGCAAACCAACTCGCCGGGACAGGCGGCGGCGGCAAGTGTCTGGCCGGGGCACTCAATCATCGGCGGTGGCCCGGCTTCGCCGATACCGAAACAGTGGGGTCCGTCCCAGTTGGGGTAGACATCCGGTCCCGCCCATTTCCACACCCCCGACGGAGGATAGAAAGCTGAGTCCAGGCAGAGTGTTTTCTGGTCATCACCCTCGTCCAGCGGTCCCACCTCAATGGTGTAGACGATGTCGTCAAAGCCGGCCGGTAGTCCGGATGCAAAGAACCGGAAAGCACCGAAACCAACGGTATCGGCGTCGGAGCCAGTGATGCTGAAGGGGGTGATGAAAAAGCCGCCGTCAAACTGTGCCTTGCCCAGAGTGCCAGTGGTATCGCCCACGGTCGTGCCCCAGGTGGCGCCGTCCGGTGAGTACACCCGAAAACCGTTGGTAATGCCTCCATGCTCATCGCCGTCACCTGTAAATCTGATATAATAGGTTATCGGTACGCCGATCTCCAGACGGTTATTGCCGTTAAGGCCATCCACATGATCCAACGAGATGTTCTGGCCGAAAACCAGTCCAGACGACAAAACCAGTACGGTGCTAATGAGAAACAGGAATCTCAATCTCATATCGCTTATCTCCTGATAACGCTTTTTACCAACATGCTGTCTTCGGCTCGGATAAGTTTGAGCCGCTATTTCTCACCGGTGATTCATGATGATCCCGGCGGTACTTTTCTGAAAAGCCTTGAAGCAAAACCAATGCCGCTGCTGAACTGAGTGCCGTTGGTGAGACAGGCTCCGGATCAGGCCGGGCAAAAACTGTCACTGTTGACTCCATAACACACCGATCCACACAGAGAATACTATGGCTGGCAACATAAAGAAACTGACTTCCCCAGTTTTGGACCCAGATCAGACTGGTCAAACCAAGGCTGTGGCAGTCAGGCAAGCCGCCTGCGCACAACCGTCATGTCAGACCAAGCAAGTAGTAGTAATGGCCTTCCTTAATTAGCGTGGGTCAAAGACAAGTAATGCCCTTACCCACAAAAATATAGCACTTATAGGCGGAATGTCAAGGACTTAGGCGATGAATGGGCAAGCCTGTGGAATCTTTGAACAGGTTAGCTATGAGTTAGCGAGACGACGGCGTCGCACCTCGAGAAAGGCCAGAACCAGCAGGGCGCCGCAGAGGTCGGCCAGGACATCATAAACCGAGGCAAACCGGCCCGGGATAAGGTGTTGGTAGAACTCATCAAAAGACGCAAATGCAGTCAGAAAAAGTGCAGCAAAAATGCATGCTCGGCTACCATGCATCATCCACGGCCAGCTGGCGAAGGAACGGAACGTCAGAAACGCAAAAATGGCGTACTCGATAAGATGCGCCACCTTGTCGAAAGCAATGTCCTTAACCTGGGGGGTATGCAGATCGGGCACCGAGGAAACAGCGATGATTGCACCGCCGAAGAGAATCATTGGCAAGTGGTAGTACAGAAAACGGCGGCGTCCGCTGACTGGGAGAGTTGACTTCTGCATGAACAAATGGTTAAACATATTATTGATTTTGGTCAACCAAAATGACTTATTCGATTTGATGGTCGCTACGACGAGCCCAGACGAGAACGGCCAGCGCCGCAAGTTGACGGCAATTCAGGCATGAGGTAACGGCAATGCTAAACGATTATCCATTCCGACCTGGCGAAGAGACTCTGTCAGATCGGATGGCGAACTTTCGGAAGCTGTTTACCGTCATACTGGCGCTGGCTGTGGTTGTGGTGGTCGGTACCCTGGGTTTCATGCTTCTGGAGGGGATGTCCAGTTTGGACGCTCTTTACATGACTGTCATCACGCTGTCGACGGTCGGGTTTAGCGAGATTTCACCCATGCATCCGCTCGGACGCATTTTCACTATGGTGATCATAGTATTTGGTGTCAGTTTGGGGGCGTTCGGTGCGACGGCGATCGGGCAGATTATTCTTGAAGGTCAACTCAGACAGATATATGGTAAGAAGAAGATGGAAAACAGACTGAAAAAGATGAATGGGCATCACATTATCGCCGGCCTGGGTCGGGTGGGGCGACAGGTCGCTGAGGAATTCTCCAAACGCAAGGTTCCCTTTGTTGTCATAGAGAAAGAAGCTGGTTCCGGCGTGGAGTACAATTACACCGGCCTGGTCCTCCTAAGAGGCGAGGCAACCGACGAGAAGGTTTTGCAGCGCGCCGGTATTGAGCGTGCCCGCACCCTGATATCGACCCTGCCGGACGAAGCGCAGAACGTCTACCTCACTCTGACTGCCCGCGCCATGAACAAAGACCTGCACATTATCGCCCGGGCCGATGTCGAAGGGGGCGAGAAGAAACTGATGCGGGCCGGCGCCGATCATGTCGTCTCGCCTCATGTGATGGGCGGGATGCGTATGGCGCACGCATCGCTGCGACCGAACGTGGTGGATTTCGTGCACATGGGTACACTGGGAGAGGGAGGTCTTTCGATAGAGGAAGTAGTCATTCCCAGGGAATGCCACCTGATCGGCAAGAGCCTGATTGATTCTCGACTCAATGAGGACTATGGCGCCACGGCTATTGGGATTAAGAAACCGGGCGACAAGATGACCATCGCGCCGGCACCGCAGACGGTCCTTGGTGAATTGGATACTTTGGTTATAATCGGTCCGACCGACGGTCTCGAACGGCTGAGTGATGATCTGAGCGTCTAAGGTCGGGTGGCCCAGCCCCGCCTCAAGCGGGGTGGGTTTACAGAATCCGTAGTTACTGGAAACCCACCGGCCGCTTGGCCGACAACCTGAGATACGATTCAATATCCTCCCAAACGTCCTTCTTGACATCACTCCAGCGATAATGTAAATCCATCTGTGTAAGCCACAAGTTTACCACGGGTTTGACTCCTTTCATTAGTCTGAAAACCAAAAAGGCAAACCCGTTGTTATTTCAACCTACCAATTTACACAACTTGGTTTACACTACCCGACAGACTAATCAATTGACAAAGTAGCCAGAATTGGCGATATTTAGGCAGGTTCAGTCTACGTTCTTGCGGTGATGACAAGCACGACGTTCGCGACAATACTCAAGGATAGAATAAGATACACCATAGAGGTGAGGATAATGAAAGTGTTCGTTGGTGCTCCGGATTGTGTTGGTGCTTGCCCTGACAAGACGACGCAAGTGGTGGAAGGATTACTAAACAGAGGAGTATAGATATGTGCACAGTGAAGAAGATAACACTGACACTGCTGCTGCTGACTTTTTGTCTGACCGTTGCCGCCAGCGCGGTCGACTTCAGGCCACGTGAACTACCCGTCAAGCCGGACAAGACTATCATAGCGCCCGGCTATTCTCATCGCCACATCGAGGTCAAGTTCGATGATGGTGAGGATATCGGTTTGGCCCCTGAGGGTTTTCCGGTCGACCGTTCAAGTCAGGTTCTCAAATCTCCGGAGGCTCTGAGCATAATGAAGTCAATAACCGAGGCCGGCGGCGCCTGGCATCGCATGTCCCCCACCAGTGAAGAACTGATTGACGAACTGGTCAAAAACGCCGAGAACAACCTGAATCGCGGTATTGCCGACCTGAACAACTACTTTATTCTGACTGTCCCCGACGGTGTCAGTGCTGAGGAGTGGATTGACCAACTGAACTCCTTACCTGAGGTCGAGATCGCTCTGGCCCAGCCTCTACCAATGCCGCTACCGCTGCCTGATGATTATCAGTCCAGACAGGGGTATCTCAACGATGCTCCTGACGGAATAGGAGCCATCTCGGCGTGGGCCGAAACCGGTGGTACTGGGGCTGGCTGTTTTGGGACCAAGATATGTGATTTCGAGTACTCATGGAATCTGGATCACATGGACATTATGGCGTCCTATGATGAATTGATCCCGGACGGCTACACCCCCAGTGACCCTTACAGCAATGACAATCACGGTACCGCTGTCCTCGGCGAACTGGCAAGTTTCTCGAATAGTTGGGGCACTACCGGAGCCAGCCCCGGCTCTGGCCTCTGGGCCGCTCCCACTCACTATGTTACCTATGGCTGGCAGCTCGGTACCACGCTGTTGCATGTTCTGCCTTTGGTATACTGGCAGCCGGGGGCGGTGTTTCTTATAGAGCAACAACTGGCCGGTCCGAACTACCCCGGTAGTCTGCCTGACGACGGTCTGATACCGGTCGAATGGTACCAGCCGTGGTACGATATCATAGTCACGTGCATTGGAAACGGTGTCAACGTGGTCGCATGCGCCGGCAACGGTCGGGAGGACCTCGATAACGCTATATACGCCACCGGCAACGGTGGCCACTGGCCGTTCCTGCCACAGAACAACTCAGGCGCCATTATCGTAGGTGCCGGCGCCGTACCGGCGGCCTTTGGCGGCAGCGATGTTGACCGTTCGCGCCTATGGTTCTCCAACTATGGTTCCCGCGTGGACCTTCAGGGTTGGGGAGAGATGGTGACCACTACCGGCTATGGCGGGCTGTATTCAGACGACGGCAAGGACTACTGGTACGACAGCGCGTTTGGAGGCACTTCCAGCGCTGCGCCGAACGTGGCCTCAGCGGTAGCGATTTTGCAGAGCGTTTATAAGGAACAGGGTGGTTGTTCACCGGGCGGTTATGGCACCGCGTTACCGCCCGACTCCGCCCGGGCCATACTCAAAGCTACCGGCACACCCCAGCAATCGGGAACCTATCCAGCCACTCAGAATATCGGCCCGCGGCCGAACCTGGTGGCGGCCATCGCGGCTCTTCCTTCCCAAAGTTGCTGCATACCACCGCTCCGCGGGAATGTCGACTACGATGCGGGCGACAATATCGACATCTCCGATCTGGTCTACCTTGTCGACTACATGTTCAGCGGCGGACCGGTGCCGCCATGCATTGAAGAAGCGGACATGAATTGTGATGGTTCAATCGACATTTCTGACCTGGTCTACCAGGTGGATTACATGTTCACCGGTGGTCCGCCACCCTGCCGGTGTGATTGTGCCGACTGTCCTTAGACGGTTCGCCAGTAAGCAACGATTAGAATAGGCTAAGAAAGCCGTAGGGCAGGTCTGTCTTCAAACCTGCCGACAGAGGCGGGTTCCCTCCTACGGCGGGCCTTCGGCGAGACGGACCCGCCCTGCGAAACCTATTCGGGTGACGATTACGACGTTTTTCAGCAGCCTGCTGGGTCGTGCGTTCGTCACCAAACAGGCACAAACCGCTATTGACATTATGGCCGCCAGCGACTACTATTACGTCGTTTGATTGCAGGTATAATGCCTCAGAGTGGAGCCTGGATGCACGAACCGATATTGATGGCAGCAAACGCACCCGAGCATAATCTGATCGTCGGGGCTGGATACCTTCCCAAGTCTGTGTTCCCATTCATCAACAGCACCGCAGCCACACTGTTTCCCAATGGAGGAGGGTCGCTTGGCAGCTAAAAAGGATCATGATGGCAAAACGCACTGAGACCGGAGATCACTCGAAATCAATACCGCGTGGTTTGCCGACCAGGCCGAAAGATGTGCACGTAGCCCCGCCGGCTCGTCGTATCGATTGGCGACGGATCGGATTCATCTCACTGGGGCTGGGTCTTTTTGGTGCTGTCTATGCATTCCCTGAGTTGCCGGCCGCGGTTGACCCCGAAGGGAAGGA
>CBDUZQ010000155.1:0-6356 GCA_965371755.1 uncultured bacterium | reverse complement strand
CGGCGACTGTTGTCGGCTGCTCGTTGGTTCTCCTGGCCAAGGGCTGACGAGGTACAGCCTCGCAATCTTCACCCCGGGTGGCTCGTCCGCTTGCGGTGGGTATCCAGCGATTCCTCAACATTGACAAAGCACTCGTTTTGCCATATCGTGAGGAATGCTATCGATGGTGGTTGGGCAGCGAAATATAAACCCACCCGCTGGATGGGGTACCGAAGAAAGATAATGCTATGAAAATATATGTGAGGGTTACAGGTTGGTGCCCTCGCAGCGGCTCGGGTTCCTAATTGCCGGCCATAAACTCACGCCTGAGTACTCGGATTTTTCTCTTCCCTTTCATCACTGACCCGATGAGCCTGGAAGTCACGAGCTCTGAAGCGGCTATTGAACAAAGCCGACTTAATTGGTCGGGCAATAGCGGATAAGCTAGAGCCAAAACGAAGTCGAACTGCCGACCGTGCCGCAGAACGCGACCTGGTATATTCTTCACGTCGCCAATTACCATGCCATACCGGCAGAATGGATAGATTCGTTTTATGCATTCTGCTTTATATGAATAGACTATGGCATCGTGAGTAGTCACCCTTCCATACTTCACCTCGATGATGACCCTAGGGATGATGCTCGTATGCCCCTCTGTCTTTTGCTCGTAAACTAGAATGTCCTGCTCGAAGCCGGTTCCCCTGCCTCGGATCGGCTCACCGGTATCTGCGTCGACACCCATACGAACCACACCATCATCGTCGATCGGCATCTCATACAGTACGCTCATATGGGAGCCGACAACGGCATCGGCAATATGGGTGGATAAGGACTTCACAAGTTCTTCAACGAATTCTGCCTCGGTCATCTTGTTCCCTTAAGCTCGAACAATGATTATCCTGCCTGTGAAGAAACTGTTATGCTGTCCATTTAGCAAACGGTTTCTAAGCTCAGGGCAGGGCTGCCTTAGATCTGCCAATCTTCTTACTGCTTGCGTCAGGAGGACAGGCCTCCTGACCTACTACGGACATTAGAGTGATACTTTAAGCGCAGTGCTCGCTCACCGGGCCCAGAGGTTGTACTTGAGGATGCACCAGATGGCGTGGACGCCGTCGCGCCAGCCGATTTTCTTGCCCTCGTCGTAAGTCCGCCCATAGTAGCTGATGCCCATTTCGTAGATGCGAACGCGTTTGCGGGCAAGTTTGGCCGTAATCTCAGGCTCAAAGCCGAATCTCGGCTCTTTGATGTCGATCGTCTGGATGATCTCCCGGCGGAAAACCTTGTAACAGGTCTCCATATCAGTGAGATTGATGTTGGTGAACATGTTGGAAAGCAGCGTCAGCGCTCTGTTGCCGACATAATGCCAGAAATAGACCACCCGGTGGGGACCGCCGCCCTGAAAGCGTGACCCATAGACAACATCAGCCCGATCCTGAACAATCGGCTCTATCAACATCGGATATTGGTCGGGATCGTACTCCAGGTCAGCGTCCTGGACCATCACAATATCGCCGGTAGCAGCCGCAAAGCCGGCCTTGAGGGCGAAGCCTTTGCCGTAGTTGCGGTCCTGGTAGATGACCCGGTCGACCTGCGCTTTGATTTTCTCTTCAATAAGGTCGCGGGTACCGTCGGTGGAGAAGTCGTCGACGATTATGATCTCCTTGTCATCAATCGGCGAGTTTTTCACTCGCATGACGATCTCCTCAAGAGTGGAGAGCTCATTATAGACCGGTATGATGATGGAGAGCTTCATTTGGTCTCGCGATAACGTCCCATAAGATATATTATGTTAACACCGACAAGTCGGTTTCTCAGCTTCCCAGCTGTCACCCTGTCACCCTGAGCACAGTCGAAGCGCGACTCTCTATGCCACTGTGCTGCAGAGATTGCCACAGTCGTCCTCAACAAACTCCCAATGACGCCATCCAGATTCAAGGCTTAACCACGATATTAAGTATTCGCCCTTTGACAAAGATCTTCTTGACGATCTGCTTGCCCTCAATATGGCTCTGGACCTTCTCGCTCTCAAATGCAGCCTGTTCGACAGCCGCCTGATCCGAGTCCGCCGGCAACGTCACAGTATCCCGCAACTTACCATTCACCTGCACCGCAATCTCGATCAAATCACCGACAATGGCCTCCGGATCGTACACGGGCCAATCAGAGCTAAACACCGACTCCTCGAACCCCGCCTGATGCCACAACTCTTCAGCCAGATGCGGCGCCATCGGCGCGGCGAGTTGGATCGTTTTCAGGACAATGCAGTCATTGAGTTGGTCATTGGCTATCCGGTCGGAATCGTAGTCGCGCAGTAGTTCCATCAGAGCCGCTATGGCCGTGTTAAACTGCAGACGTGCAATATCTTCACTGGCTCGCTTGATAGTCTGGTTGAGCTTTACGAAAATACTGCGCTCGTATTCGTTCATTTTCTCGAGGTTAAAGCGTTGCTTTAGGTCGGGATTGGACCCACGGTAGAACTGAGAGAGCGGAAAAAGCCTGTTCTGTGCGAATTTCTGGACTCCGGAAAACGTTGAGCCATCCCAAAGAACTCCCTTTTCAGTTGGCGCGGTAAAGAACATCCCGAGCCGAGTGACGTCGATTCCGTATTCTTCAAAGTACGGAAACGGCGGGACCGCATTTCCTTTGGACTTGGACATAACCTTACCGGTCTCGTCCTGCACCATGCCGAGACAAACCAACCGAGTGGCTGGCTCGTCGCCGTCGACCAGTCCGAGATCGCGAAGAAACTTGTGGAAGAACCGAAAATAGATCAAATGACCGGTGGCGTGAGTGATACCGCCGACGTAAAGATCAACCGGCAGCCAGGCTGAGGCCTTGTCCTTTTCGAATATCGCCTGATCGTTGTGCGGGTCGGTGTATCGCATCTGGTACCAGGAGGAACAGACGTAAGTGTCCATCGTGTCCGGATCGCGCTGAGCCTCTCCCCCGCACTTCGGACAGGCCACATTCATATACGCAGGTACGTCGGCCAGAGGCGAACGACCTTTCGGCAGAAAGTTCTCAACATCCGGTAATTCAACGGGCAAATCAGCCTCCGGGACCGGCACCTGGCCGCACTTGTCGCAATGGATTATGGGGATAGGACAACCCCAGTAACGCTGTCGCGAGATCAACCAGTCCTTCAACTTGTAATTGACCTTGTGCCGTCCAAAGCTCTGCTGTGCAGCATAGTCAGTCACGATCTTGACAGCCCCTGCACCGGCCAACCCATCAAAACGATCCGAGTTGACCATCGGGCCATAATCGGTGAAAGCGTCCTCCATCGTGGCGACCTCGAGCGTCGTATTGGAATCCGGGTGAATTACCACTTTGATCGGAATATCATATTTTTTGGCAAAGGCGAAATCGCGGGTGTCGTGCGCCGGGACCGCCATCACAACTCCGGTGCCATAGCCAGCCAGGACATAATCAGCCACCCAAAGCTGTACCCGCTCGCCGTTGTACGGGTTCACGGCATACTTACCAGTGAAAACACCGTCCTTCTCGCCGGTAGCGGCGGCCCGCTCGATTTCCGAGCGACGAAGCGCTTTTGCCCGATAGTCAGCCACGGCCTCGGCGTATTCAGGCGCCAGATTGAGGCGGTCGATGATCTCAGACTCCGGCGCGATAGCCATGAAAGTAACGCCATAGATCGTGTCCGGTCGCGTCGTGAAGATCGGCAGTTTCTCTCCGGTGTCCTCGATCGTGAAATCGACCTCGGCCCCATGGGATCGACCGATCCACTCGCGCTGCATGGTCTTGACACTGTCCGGCCAGTCGGGGAGGTTGTCCAGATCGTCCAGCAACTGGTCGGCGTACTCGGTGATCTTGAAATACCACTGGACCTGATCCTTCTTCTCCACCAGGGTATCACAGCGCTCGCAGCGACCGTCTTTGACCTGCTCGTTGGCCAGCACCGTCTGGTCGGTGGGACACCAGTTCACAAAACCGCGTTTACGGTAAGCCAGCCCCTTGTTGAAAAGCTGGATGAACAGCCATTGGGTCCACTTATAATATTCCGGCTCGCTGGAGTTGATTTCGCGTGACCAGTCGTAGGAGATGGCGGCTTTCTGGAGCGTTGCCCGCGAAACAGCGACATTTTGCTGGGTCCACTGATGCGGGTGGATGTCGCGATCGATAGCCGCTCGTTCGGCCGGAAGACCGAAAGCATCCCATCCAAACGGATGCAGTACCGCTTTCCCCTGCATCATCTCATAGCGAGCCACGGCGTCGCCGATGATATAGTTGCGAAAGTGACCCATGTGCATGTCGCCGGAAGGATAGGCAAACATCTCCAGCATATAGAATTTGTTGTTGGCATCCGGCCTATCAGGAGCGGCGTACAGATTCTGATCCTGCCAGGCTTTCTGCCACTTGCTCTCAATGGATTTGAAGTCGTATTTTCGTTTGGTCTCGTCGACAGAAGCCACAGGGCACTTCCTTTGTTCACATTCAATTATTGTCGGCCATATTAGCAAAAAGACGTAGTTGGCGCAAGACATTCTTATCTGAGAAACCGAAGGGAACCAAGTTTGTTAGCGACCGGTGATCTGTCGCCAGAGCGAAGTACCTGTTGAGAGACGGTTGGTGATGCTGCTCTTCAGATTCTCAAGAGCATACAAGCGACCACCTTCTACCTTCTGCAAAATCGAAAACGTCGTGTCGTATCCGTGAATCGGCAGTCGGCCGATTGCCATCGGAAGGTCTGTTGCATGTGGGAAGCGCATCGTCAAGCCGTATCGATAACCGGCGCGGCTCGCTTCCTCTGTGACCGTACTGTTAGTTCTCCCAAACGGATAGCTGAGGCTGATAACCCGCGCTCCCAGGATGTCCTCAAGCATTTTCCGGGGGCGGTCGAGTTCGTCCCTCAGCTCTTTGTCATTGCACCTGGTCAGGTCGATATGTCGATGCCCGTGGGCGCCGAATTCTACACCGGCCGCGGCCAGACCTCTGATGGCCGCAGAATCGAGATGCCGGGTGCGACGAAAGACAGAGCTATAATCCCAACTGTTATCGCAGCCGAGATACCCGGCGGGAATAAAAACCGTCGGTGCGAAACTGAATTCCCGGAAGAGAACCGGCAGCGTTTCCCCCAGGTGCGCGTAGCCATCGTCAAAGGTAAGGGCTAACGTCTTAGGTTCATGGCGCTCTATAGCCTCTTGCAACGAAACGAGTCGGAAGCCGCGCTGGATGAAAACTGTCAGCAGGTTCTTCAGCCGTGACGGCGAAAAATTGGTGGCGCCGTAGCTGAATGATGGTTGGACCTTGTGGAAGGCGAGAATGACCGTACGGCCCGGAGGCCGTCGTTGGGTGTCAGGATTGTTTTCCCGTGACATGGTCGAAGATCCGAGCGTCGGCCGGTCCGAGAGTGGCAATCGCCAGTTTGGAATCGTCCAGCATACGATTGGCGATCTCAAGTACCTGGCTCGGAGTCACCCGATCGATTTCCTTCAGTGTCCGATTAATCGAAACCTGCTTGCCCAACATCAGTTCATTACGTGCCAGCCGGGACATACGTGAGGCCGTAGATTCCAGACTAAGACTGAACTGACCACGCACCTGGTTCTTGATCCGATCAAGCCGCGCTACAGACAAGCGCCCCTTCCTGACCTTGCGCAGTTCCCTGGCGACTACATCGTAGGCCTCGTGCAAGCGGTCTTTGTCAGTGGCCATATAGACGCCGAATATGCCGGCGTCACGGTAGGAATCGTGAAAGGCGAACACGGAATACGCCAGCCCACGTTCCTCGCGAACCTTCTGAAACAGCACCGAGGACATGCCGCCACCCAGATAAGTCGTCAATAATATAGCAGCTAGTTTGTCGCGTTCAGCGAACGGTATCCCCGGATAGCCGATGCAGAAATGGGTCTGGCCGTTGTCCGACGGCGAGTGTTTCACTCTGACGGTGTCAGGAGGTGTTGCGGCAGCGGCAACCTCGGCGACGCCCGAAGCGAAATCGAAGTTCTTTCGAACCAGCTTAACCAGCTTCTCATGCACCACGTTGCCGGCCGCAGCTATCACAATAGAATCTGAACGGTAATGGCGTTTGATATACTTCACTATGCGGGCGCGTGACATCCCCATGACGTTTTCCATTGAACCAAGAATCGGCTGACCCAAGGGATGACCGTCCCAGAAAGTCTGTGAAAACAGATCGTGGATGTGATCGGACGGGTTCTCATTTGCCTCTTTAATCTCCTCACAGATGACCAGCTTCTCTCTCTTGAGATTAGTCGGCGTCAGACTGGCGCGACAACTTATGTCAGCCAGCACATCTACGGCCGTATCAAGGTGCTCATCGATAATGCGGGCGGTGTAACAGGTTTGTTCACGTGAGGTGAAGGCATTGAGCGCCCCGCCCAAAGACTCAAGGGAGG
>CBDUZQ010000154.1:0-6357 GCA_965371755.1 uncultured bacterium | reverse complement strand
TTGACGATCTCGGTGGCTCGCGCCATTTTCAGTGACTCCGGCATCCGCGCCGACCCGAAATTGGAGAACGACAGCATGGCAATCCGCGGCTGGATATTGAAAGCTTGTGCTACGTTGGCCGCGCCAATGGCTATCTCAGCCAATTGTTCGGAGGTCGGGCTGATATTGACGGTGGTATCCGCAAACAGGTAAACTTTGTCCTTCTTAATCAAAGCAAACAGGCCTGACACTGTGGAAATGCCAGGGTTGAGGCCGATAATCTGCAGGGCCGGTCGGATAGTGGCGGGATAGTCGGAAGTCACGCCTGAGAGCACGGCGTCGCAGTCGCCCTGTTCCAGCATCATAATTCCGAAGTACGTGCGATCCTCGATCAACTGGTGCGCCTTGTCAAGGGTAAGACCCTTGCGGCGGCGCTTTTCGTAGAGACACTGAGCGTACGTTTCCAGTTTGTCCGAAGCACACGGGTCCATGATCTCAATGCCGTCAAGATCGATTTGAGACTTGGCGGCCAGGCTTTTGATCGCTTCGGGTTCACCCAACAGCACGGGGTTACCAATCCCCTCACGCACCACGATATGGGCGGCGCGGAGGATACGAGTCGAGTTTGCTTCCGGGAAGACAATTCGTTTCGGGTCGCGTTTGGCCTTAGCTGTTATCGCTCGCATCAGGTTGCGTCCCTGACCGATCCGGTTGGTCAGTTCTTGCTTGTATTCTTCGATATCGACAGGCTGCTGCGCCACCCCTGTATCCATCGCCGCCTGAGCCACAGCCGCTGATTCCCATACGAGAATGCGCGGGTCGAAAGGTTTCGGGATAAGGTACTCACGGCCGAACTTGAAATGATCGACACCGTACGCCTTGGCCACCTGCTCGGGCACTTCCTGCTTGGCCAACTCGGCCAGCGCCTTGACAGCGGCAACTTTCATCTCTTCATTAATGGCCGTAGCGTGTACGTCCAGCGCACCCCTGAAAATGAAGGGGAACCCCAGGACATTGTTGACCTGGTTGGGGTAGTCACTGCGACCAGTGGCCATGATGGCGTCAGATCGTGCGTCCATTGCGTCCGGATAGGTGATTTCCGGATCGGGGTTGGCCATGGCGAAGATGATGGGGTCTTTGGCCATCGACTTGACCATGTCCTTCGTCACCAAGTCCTTGACGGAGACACCGACAAACACGTCGGCATCTTTCATGGCGTCGGCCAGCGTGTGGCAGTCCGACTTGCGTACGAACTCCTGCTTGTATTTGTTGAACTTATCGCCGCGACCTTCATACATGACGCCCTTGGAGTCGATCATGAGGATGTTGTCGTGGCGAACACCCAGCGAGCAGTAGAGCTTGGCGCAGGCAATACCGGCGGCTCCGGCGCCTGAGAAGACCACCCGAATTTTGTCGATATCTTTGTCGACGATTTCCAGGGCGTTCAGAAGCGCCGCCGCTGAAATGATGGCGGTGCCGTGCTGATCATCGTGGAAGACCGGGATGTTCATGGTTTTTCGGAGCGTCTCTTCGATATAGAAACATTCCGGTCCCTTGATGTCCTCCAGATTAATGCCACCGAAGGTCGGTTCCAGCAGTTGGCAGGCCTTGATAATCTCATCGGGATCTTCGGTGTCAAGTTCAATGTCGAACACATCGATATCGGCAAATCGTTTGAACAGAATCCCCTTGCCTTCCATCACCGGTTTGCCGGCTGCGGCTCCGATATTGCCGAGTCCCAACACGGCGGTGCCGTTGGAGACGACGGCCACCAGGTTACCCTTGGCCGTGTACTTGTAAACGTCACCGGGGTTCTTGGCTATTTCTAAACACGGTTCGGCCACGCCGGGCGTGTAGGCCAGGGAAAGGTCGAGTTGCGTGCGGCATGGCTTGGTCGGGGAGACCTCGATCTTGCCGCGACGGCCTTTGTAATGGTAGTCTAACGCTTGTTGTTTGGTAATCATCTCTCACTCCTATACGGAACTTAGTCCTGTCTCTCCAGTTTTGGAGGCGGCAAGTAATAGGGACGAATACGGCATGTCAAGAAGTTTACGCGGAAATCGTTCGGACGTACTCACACCCTTGGGAGTGTTGATAAATGCCCGAACCACGAGAGGACGTGTGTCGAGGTGGAGGTGCAGTCAGGCGATTCGCCTGACTGCCTGTGGGTTGCAAGACGGGTGTCGGGCGGGGTCGCCCAACACCACCCGCTAAAGAGACCTTTTTCAACACTCCCCCCTGATTGGGTCCTTTTGAGGCTGTCAAACTGGGCTTTGGTTGCCAAGGCCGCCATTCCGTATTACTTTGAACTCAACAACCGATTTCCCTGTTCGTAACTGTTGAGTAGCGGTTTGATGATGAGATGAAGCTGTTGAGTACTTTCTTAATAGTCGTAACTATAGCAGTCGGCGGTTTTGTGGCCTTTGGTGTCTACCTGTACCTGATCCAGGACCGCATTGTCTTCTTTCCGACACGGGATTTGGAGGCATCTCCCGGTGATATCGGTCTTGGCTTTCAGGAAGTCAGAATCGATGTAGCCAACACCGAGAGCATCCATGCCTGGTTTATACCGGTGCCATCAGACAGTCAGGTCAACTATCAATCCGGTGATGGCGGCGCGCCGACGGTTTTGTTCTGCCATGGTAACGCCGGCAACATCTCGCACCGACTGGAGACAATCGAGTGTCTTGCCGCGTTGGGAGCAAACGTCATGCTGTTCGATTATCGAGGCTACGGCCGGTCAGACGGCGCCCCCTCTGAGACTAATATGTACGCCGATGCCGCCGCCTGTTACCGCTGGTTGACCAGGAGTCAGGGTGTGTCTTCCGATAAGATAGTGTTGTTTGGGCGGTCGCTGGGTGGCGCGGTGGCGATTGAGTTGGCCTCGCGGGTCGATTGCGCCGGCCTGATCGTGGAGTCGTCATTTACATCGGCTGAGGAGATGGGACGATTGATGTTCCCGTATTTTCCGATAGGCCTTATGTTGCGTTACGAGTTCAACTCAATTCAGAAGATCGGACAGGTCGACTGCCAGTTGTTGGTGACACACTCGCCGGACGATGAGGTGGTCCCGTTTGTGATGGGGCGGCGGCTGTATGAAAAGTCGGCCGAGCCGAAGCGATTTGTCGAGTTGAAGGGTGGCCATAACGAAAGAGACTACATCGCCGACGGCGCATATATCGAGGCGGTACGGGCGATACTGCACCACGATCCGCCGTAGTTCTGGTAAGTCGCATGTGAGATTGAGGATAAGCATGGAGGCCGATGTCAGGTTAGCGACAAATCAATTGACAAGGTTACTGCCAGGCCATATTTTCTCCCACCAGTGTTGGATGCGTTGAATGGAGCGACAGTCGGATGCTTGATGCTGCTACTATGGATGAATATATCGAGCCGGTCAAGGCCGATCTCGAAGAGTTTGACCGTCGACTGAACGACTACCTTCGGGGTGACTCACCCCTTATATCATCAATTGCCCGCCATCTGCTGCGTACTCGCGGCAAACGTATCCGTCCCGCTTTCATGTTTCTGTCATCGCGGGCGGCTGACTCTTTTACCGAGCACTCTGTCAGCGCTTCACTGGCCATCGAGTTGATACATACTGCGACGCTGTTGCACGACGATGTTGTCGATGAGTCCGATCTTCGTCGCGGTCAGGAGACAGTCAACGCCCAGTGGACCAACCTGATCTCGGTGTTGATGGGGGACTATCTTTTTGCCAAA
This sequence comes from uncultured bacterium, assembly GCA_965371755.1. Classification (GTDB taxonomy): domain Bacteria; phylum Zixibacteria; class MSB-5A5; order GN15; family FEB-12; genus JAJRTA01. The sequence continues at coordinate 2,655 of CBDUZQ010000154.1, read as the reverse complement.
GCGTTTCGCATCCTTGTCGAAACCAGTTCGGTCGAGTTGATGGGGGCGGTGTCATCGGCTACCGAACGTGTCTCCGTCGGTGAGTTGCGCCAGATTGAAGAAACCGGCAACTACAGCCTCAGTGAGGAGGAGTACCTGACGATCATTGCCGACAAGACGGCCTCGCTCTTTACTGTTTCCTGCGAGGCAGGTCCGATTCTGACCCAACTGGGTGCTCGCGAACGACAACGTTTTGTGACCTTTGGCGAGAAAGTCGGCACCGCCTTTCAGATTGCCGATGATCTACTCGATTTCGTCGGCGACCCTGAGGTTACCGGCAAGCAACCCGGCAACGATGTCATGACCGGCAAGATTACCCTGCCGTTGATCTACTCGCTCAAGAAAGTGAACAAGGCCAGTCGCCGCGAGATAATGAAGTACCTCAAGGACGACGGCCACGAAGCTTCTTTTGAGAAGGTCCACAATTTCGTCGCTGAGAATGGGGGTATCGACTACGCGTACAAGAGGGCTGACCAGTTGAGTAATCAGGGACTGGACGCGATCTCTCGAGTGGAAGGCTCAGTTTACTACGAAAGTCTCGCCAATCTCGTCGACTACGCTACCCGAAGAGCCTCGTGAAAAGTTATCACGGCGCGCTCCGCCGCACCGAAGCGCCAAACCAAAACACAGCCCGGCGAGTATAAGATAAACGATGCTCGGTATCAAAGAAATCTCTCTCAGTTTCCTCACGGCCTATCCTTATCTGGTCTGGCCGGCCCTAATAGTTCTCCTGGTCGCGGCTTTCTTTCTGTATCGTCGGACCAATCCACCCCTGCCATTGTATCTGCGCATAATTCTGGCCGGACTCCGTATGATAGCGGTGGCTGCCCTGATGCTGGCCCTGCTGGAGCCGGTGCTGAGCATCACCAGAGAATATGAGCGTCCGCAGCGAGTGACGTTGCTGGCTGACCACTCGGCCAGCATGAATAAGCTGGAGGCAGGCAAGTCGCGTCGTGTGCGGATGGACTCGCTGCTTTTATCAGCTTCCTTTGTGCAAATGTCATCGCAGGTCGATTTGGAGTACCGCTATTTTGGCGGCAACCTGGCTGCCCAGCCGGTTCTCGTCGATCCCGACCGGACGGCCCTGGCCGATGCCCTCTACGAACTTGACAAACAACAACTGGACCAGCCGGCTGACCTGTGGATGCTGTTCAGTGACGGCAATACCAATTCCGGTCGGGAACCATCGAATATCGCGACGGCGCTTAACACACCGATCGTGACTATCGATATGGCGATGGGTGGCGGCGGTTTTGATATCGGCATCGCCGATTTGACCTTTAATCCGATAACTTTTGTCGGACAGCCGTCCGAGATTGTCGTCAAACTCCATTGGCAAAAGGGCGGCGATCGAACAGTAAACGTGGAATTGCTGGATGGCAACCGGGTAGTCGATCAGAAGCGTCTTAAGCTTACGACCGATGACGGCTTGGGCGAGGTGGCTTTGCGCCATATCCCGGAAGAGCCGGGCCAGAGGTTACTGCTCGCACGAGCAGTGCCGATTGAAGGTGAAGAGACGACCGACAATAACCAACGGTTCTTTGCCGTCAAGGTGCTCAAGAGCAAGCTCCTGGTGCTGTTAGCTTCATCTGCGCCCGATTATGAGGTTGGTTTCCTTAAACGAACTCTGGAACAGTCTGACAAGTACGAGGTGGAATTCGTTGCCACCGGCGGCAAGATGGGCAATCTGGCCGGGAGTTTCCCGAGCCGACAAACTTCGCTCAATAGGTACGATCTGGTCATCCTGCACGATCCCGATCAGCGTCGCCTGGTTTCGCGAAAGGAAATCCTTGAATCCTACCTGTCCAATCGGGGCGGCGCCCTGTGGGTTTTGATGGGCGAAAGATACGCGGCTTCCGGCCCGGCTGAGTGGATGAATCGACTCCTGCCTTTCTCTCCGTCGCGACGGGTGAACCTGCAATATGTGGAGTTCAACGCTGAACCTGCCGAGGGGGATCTTTTTCACCCCGCCGTGCGACTGGCCGACGATCAAAGTGCTATTCGCGCGTCCTGGATGGAACTGCCGCCGTTTCAAAAGCTGGTTCCGTGCGACCAGATAGCCCCCGGCTCAGTGGTTTTGGCTTGGGCGTCCCGACCAGCAGCTCAGGTAGCGAGGCCACCGGTGCTGGGTTACCGTCGAGTCGGTCCGGGCAAAGTTCTGGCCTCGGCGGCCATGCCGTTTTGGACCTGGAGTTTCGTCAATCTCGGTTTCGGCGCTGAGGCGGAGTTGTACCACCGCTTTCTTGAAGGAACGGTCACCTGGTTGACAGTCAAAGATGACTTTGATCCGATACGCATCAGCCCGGAGAAGGAGGTCTTCACCCGCGGTGAGACAGTCCGATTTGACGGCTACGCCTTTGATCTCGGCTACCGTCCCATTCCCGGTGTTACCGGTGCGGTCAAGCTTCGTTCGCAGGCCGCCGAGGACAGTTTTGAACTTGATCTGCTGAGTCTTGGTGAGGGGAAATACTCCGCCGAGTTTCTCAATGTGGCTCCGGGGCGCTATGATTACGAGGCTCGTTTTGATGGTGACCAGGGTGTGCTCAAACGAGTGGAAGGGCAGATTCTCGTTGAAGCGTTTTCGCTTGAGGAACTCGACCAAAGCGGAAACGCTGC
>CBDUZQ010000153.1:0-6468 GCA_965371755.1 uncultured bacterium | reverse complement strand
TTCCCAGAACGGCGATAGCATGATATTCGCAGGCAGCGGAACACTCACCACAGAAGGTGCATTTATCTAGATCAACCAAGGGGACCGGGACAGTAACGTCGACCTGCTCCGTGATTTTCGGTTTCAGGAAGATGCGACCGTTCGGCTCCTCGACATCACAATCAAGATAGGCAACGTCCTTGCCCATCCGGGCAATGGCTACGGCCAGATTCGTGGCAATGGTGGTTTTCCCTGTGCCACCCTTACCGCTGGCGATAGATATTTTCAAAGTGTGGTTCTTCAGTTCGCTACTGCCTTGTCATCTTCTGACCACACTTCGGGCAGTTTACTACAAGGCAAGGGAAACCTTGCTGATGAGGGACAGTGGCCCCACATTTGGGACAGACACATTCGCCGCTGGGACCAAGGCCTCGTCCGCCACGACCCATGCCGCGACCTCCGCCCTGACCCTGGCCGCCGCCGCCTCCTTGACCGCGACCTCCGCCGCCTCCTGGACCGCGACCTCCGCCCTGACCCTGGCCGCCACCGCCTCCTTGACCGCGACCTCCGCCCTGACCCTGGCCGCCACCGCCGCCTTGACCGCGACCTCCGCCGCCGGAACTACCTTTTGGTGACATAGTATCCTTTCTTACCTTTTCTCTTTCTCACGCATCTGAATATCTTCAAGAAATCCCTTGAAATACCGGGACTGTTCTTTCAGATGCACGAACTCCTCATAGTAGCCTGGCTTGACCACTGGATTCTCACTATAACGCCACTTCTTCCAATTCGACAAGCGAAATCGCCTCATTCGGGCACTCGTCTACACATATACCACAGCCAGTACACCTCCGGGAATTGATCACCGCTGTATCCTCTACGGTGATTGCCTCCTCTGGACATAGACCGGTGCATATTCCACAACAGTCACACTTTTCTTGGGCTACGATTGCAGCCGTTCTTCCACCTCTCGTGGCATTCGAGGTCTTCCGGCGCACGCCTACATCTGCGACATCGGTTGGCGCAGGCGCATTCCCCCCTTGCAGGACGGAGATGCGTGCATTGATAGTTTGCAGCTGAGCCATCATTGTGTCAGCCTGGGCTCTGAGCATCTCGATTTCCTGACCCGGGCTTTCCAGGCTCAATCCTCCCGGGTCAGGATGTTCAAATTGTGGTTGGTAGTGTGGTGACTCGACCGGACTTGGAGTTGCCTCCATACCCGTACTGCGTCTCATACCACGTCCGCCACCGCGTCCCATACCTCGGCCACCACCCTGACCTTGACCGCGACCACCTCCCTGACCGCGGCCTCTGCCCCCGCCGGAACTGCCTCTTGGTGACATGGTACGCTGCCTCACTACTTGTCTTTCTCCGGCGTCTTGCTTGAATCCGCCGATTGCTGCTGAAGCTCATCGACACGCGCTTTTATGTCGTCAAGAACTCCCTCGAAATGATGTGCTTGCTCCTTCAGATAGGCGAGTTCGTCATCCCGAGCCACTCTCGAGGTCCTGGCTGCACCGGGATCAACTTCGTATCCCGCCGGATAAGGATACGGAGAACCATATCCACGCGCCCATCCGGGCAACCCGGTGGCATAATACTGGTGGCGCCATCCGCGGCCACCGCCATGAAAACCGCGTCCGAAGCCGCGACCTCGACCACCTCCGAACCCTCGTCCGAAAGCAGGGTTCATGTATCCCGGCACATCAAAGCCGGCACACATACCGGCACCGCGTCCTGTCATTGGTCCGGCGCCCATGGGTCCGGTCCTGTCTCCACCTGGCATCTCTAACTCCTTTCGTGTTCAATTACCAAATCACGTTAGCTTTTCTTGTCGCTGTCGTTCTCGAGGATTTCAACATCGTCAGTGATGTCAATCACCTTTGCTTGTTCCGACTTTGCCGGAAGAAGTTTGCGGGCTACGCTCCCAATAAGACCACGGACAAGACTGTTGGGTTTCTTGAGATCGTTGACAATATACCCGATGATCGGCGCCGCGATTGATGTGAAACCAATCGCCTTACCGGTCTTGCCGGTGAACATACCCCTCAGTCGCCTGCGTTGTCTCCCACCGCCGGTAGCTGTTTTGGCATTGTCAAATTGTCCCGGCATAATTCATTCCTCCTTATCCACAAACGCGGACACTACATCCAATGCCCCTCGACATTGGCCTTGTCGCATATATCGAGTTTGTCGTTCCGAGCCAGTTCAATTGCTTCCGATACCGTTCCGTTCGCCCACAGCGCAATCTTGATACCAGCCGCGTTAAGGGCTCGAAAAGCTTTCGGACCGAAATTCCCTGACACTATCATGTCCACTTTCTCACGAGCGACATTCTCGGCAGCCTGAATTCCGGCTCCTTGTGCGGCGTTCACATTCTGCTCGTTATTGACAACATCAAAGCTATCGTCGCCGGTATCAAAGACCAGAAAATATGGCGCCCGGCCGAATCGTGGATCAACCTTGCTGGTTAGATCCGCTCCTTGAGATGAAACCGCTATTCTCATCACTCCTCCTTAAACAGTTTGCGCGCTCCGAAGCCCATGCGTCGTCCGCACCGTTGACCTCTTTCCCGACGTCGGCGTCGCCCACACCCGGGCAGAAGAAAATTATCGTTCTGTAAAACTCCATTGCAGTAGGCAGCAATGACCTCATCAACCTCGCCGCGAACCCAGGGGTATGACCTTATCCCCGAGGCAGCCAGCATCCGTTCCAAGTGATGCGACATGGCGCCGCAGATCAAGATGTCAATGTGGCGGTTCGTCAGGAAACTCACGTGCCCGGGAATGCCCGCTCGAGGGATGCCGACCGTCTCTCTTGAAACCACTCGACCCTCGTCGATATCTGCTACCAGCAGATAACACGCTGTGTCCATCAGGGGCGAAATACGCCCATCCCATATCGGAATTGCAACCTTCTTCATCACGCTCTAAGCTACAGCATTATTCATGCCGAAAATGTCACACAAGGTGGGATGAGGTGCTATCGTACTTATGTTCAGCGACTTACAGACAGGACGTGAATTGTCTGCCGTAAAATAGGAAGCAAGAAAGATTGCACTTATGCAGCCTCTTCAAGAGAGGGGATTGCGCTTGTGCAATGGCTGTTAAGCTGTGGACTGAATTCCCAGTTTCTTCATTTTTCGCCAGAGCGTCGTCTTGTGCATGCCAAGCTCCTGGGCCGTCTTCTTCCGGTTGAAACTGTTTCTTCTTAGTGCTTCCGTGATAAAAGCAACTTCGACATCATCCATCGAGGTCAATCGGGCTAAAGGCTTGCTCTCTTCTGGCCTGACATTCTCCGGAAGGTTTTCGATATCAATGACGGTTCCCCGACAGAGAACGAAGGCATGTTCGATGATGTTTTCGAGTTCTCTGATATTGCCCGGGTAGTCATAACCCACCAGAACCGCTAAGACATCAGGTGAGACATCAGCGATAAGCTTTTTCTTGAGATTGTTGAAGCGGCGAATGAAGTGATCGACCAACAAAGGAATATCTTCTTTGCGTTCACGAAGCGGCGGCAACTTGACACGAATTACGTTTATCCGATAGTAGAGATCTTCCCGGAACTTCCCTGATTTAACAAGCTTGTCGAGATCCCTGTTGCTGGCGGCGACAATGCGGACGTCCGCCGGAACTGACTCTGTAGCGCCAAGCGGCTCATAGGTTCTCTCCTGAATCACCCGCAGTAACCGGACCTGCAAGGCGGGAGAGATGTCGGCGATTTCGTCAAGGAATATCGTCCCGGATTCGGCGACTGCGAAGCGTCCCGGTTTGTCTTTGCGGGCGTCAGTAAAAGCCCCGGCTTTATAGCCAAAAAGCTCCGATTCGAGAAGGGTGTCGGGAAGAGCGCCGCAGTTAACGGTTACAATAGGTCCCTCCCTGCGGTGGGAAAGATTGTGCAGGGCACGGGCGATCAGTTCTTTGCCGGTTCCGGTTTCGCCTTCGATAAGCACTGTGCTGTCGCTCTCAGCGACACTTGGAAGGATATCAAAGATCCGAAGCATCTCGCTGTTCTTGCTTATGATATCATGAAAGGAGTACTTCTTCTCCAATTCCCGTCTGAGTTCCTCAATCGCGCTTAGATCCCTGAAGGTCTCGACACCACCGATAGCATCTCCCTTCTTGTCTCTCAGAACCGCCGTTGAAATACTGATCGGGACTCTGACCCCATCGGCATCAATAATATACGCCGTGCGATTGACCACTGGTCGATCGGTCTCGAATGTCTCGTTGAGGGCACAACTTGTCTCGCAGATTGAAGCGTGGAATACATCGCAGCACCGTTGACCGATAGCCTCTTCTTTCAGGATACCGGTTATCTCCTCGGCCGCCCGGTTGAAGGATGTAATACGCCATTCGCGGTCAACTGTAAACACTCCATCGGCTATGGAGTCGAGGATGATCTCGGTGGTATCGTTGTTCTTGTCAGTCATATCTCTTTACTGTCACAGCTTCTCAATTCATGATACGTCCTACGTTGCAAATGCGCAACCCATAATCGCCACGACCGATTCATCTGCCTCCCCTTCGAATCAGTAGCTAAGTACAATAGCGGTGCAGGGACTTGTGACATTATGGAAGTTGGGGTGGAGGTCAGGTTTAAGGTGGTCTCACCCTATCGAAAGCGACGCAAAGCGGTGTGATCCCATGAGACCTGGCTCGCCCAGGTTCTTTGACACCCCTTCATAATCGATATAATCGCCTTATTGGTAACTATTTACATATACACACCTCGGAGATATTCCGAACAAGTTGGTCGCTCACTTGGTGGTTCAAGTCTGGGGGGCGGTACTCCAATTATTGAAGGACCAACAGATGCCGTTCGAGACGATCTTGAAAGCAGCCTGATACACACAGGGGGGATTTGGTTTCAGCAAATCGGATGGCAGTTCGAACCGGGTGGATCGAACCCTATACTCTCGTTGTGGCACAAAGACTCACGCCGTACTGTGGCCAAATTGTGACCATCTGTACTGTTGACAACAACCAGAGTGTGACTTAACTTGAATCACTCTCAAGTCCACTTTGCCTGCAGACGTACACTAAGTGGACGCTACAGCGTTCTGAGCAAAGTCTGACTGGGAGGAGGACGATCGAGGCAGTGTTATTGCATCACGGCCTCATGGAAGAAATCGGTGACCTGTCACACAACCGCAGAGATCGGAAGAGAACATCTTATCCAATAACTGCCCATCAGAACTAGCTCTCAGATTGTGCGAAAGAATGGGTATGCTCAGGAGGTAAAGAATGAAAAGAACAATCATGAAAACAGCTATTCTACTTGTCCTGACGGTGGTAGGGTTTGTGACGGCAGCAGGGGCAGGGGCATCCGACGACAGTTTGCATTCGCCATCAGGGTGGCAGTCTCCACCCGAAGAGTTGCTGGAGGTGCTCTATGCGTCGCAGCTCCCCTGGGTTTGGACGGCTCCAAGTGGCGAGTACATGCTGCTCGTCGATCCCGTGCTCTATCCACCCCTCGCCGAGCTAGCCGCGCCGATGCACAAGCTGGCTGGCATCAGGGTCAATCCCGCCATCAACGGCCACCATGGCAAGCACGGTGGCAGCTCCCCCCGCCTGGTCCGGGTCGAGGACGGAGCCACAACACCTCTCGATCTTCCGACGAACAGCGAAGTCCATGACGTGGACTGGACCGCGGACGGCCAGCGCTTCGCGCTCACCGTCGGGCACGCCGATCACATCGGCCTCTGGGTCAGCTCGGTGGAGGGCGAAGTGACCAGGGTCGAAAACCTAGCTCTCAACCCGCTGATGGGCACCGCCGTGAGCTGGCTACCCGACCAGGAGCGCCTGCTTGTCCGTCGCATCCCGAAGCGTGGACCGGCTCCCGAACCGCCTGCCATACCGGCGGGTCCGGAGATCCTTGAGGGAGCAGGAGCCTCTGCCCGCTCCACTTACGAGGCGCGCAACCTGCTCGAGACTGCTCACGACGATGCCCTCTTCGAGTACTACACCACCAGCGAACTGGTGATCGTCGACCCGGCGACAGGCAAGGTGAAAGTCGTCGGTGCGCCCGCTCCCTATACCACGGCCGAGTTCTCGCCGGACGGCGAGTATCTCCTCGTCGAGCGTCTGATCGGTCCCTGGTCCCATGAGGTAGCCTGGTGGCGCTTCGCCAGCGAGATCGAGGTGTGGAACCATGAGGGCGATCTAGTAGCGAACATCGCCTCCCTGCCCTTGGCCGACGAGGTCCCTATCCACGGTGTGGCGCTCGGCCCGCGCTCGGTTGCGTGGCGTCCCACCACTTCCCACACGCTCTTCTGGGTTGAGGCACTCGACGGCGGAGATCCCATAGCCGAGGTGTCCCACCGCGATCGGCTCATGCGTCTGGACGCGCCATTCACGGCAGAGCCCCAGGAGGTCTTCCGAGCCGAGCACCGTATCAGTCCCTGGCGGAACGCCTGGGGCGCCAAAGGTGGCACGCTCATGCTCACCCAGCGCGAGCGGATACGCCGCTGGCGCTACGTCTGGC
>CBDUZQ010000152.1:0-6492 GCA_965371755.1 uncultured bacterium | reverse complement strand
ACCGCCAGCCCACTTGCCCGGATCTCCACCGCTTCGTAGCGGGATCGCCTCTAGGTTCTCAGATATCAGCACTCCAACAATAGCCCCCTTGGATTTGGTTGGCTTGGCGGGTAGATTAAACATTTTTCCTCGCACGTGCTTCAACAAGCGGGTCTCAACGGTTGTCAGTCCATGGTGGCGTAGATTAGTAGGTAAGGTGCGGCCCGAACCTCCTTGTGGAGCTGTTGCCGGATTTGCCTGCCGGACAATTGCAGGCCGATTATAAGTGCTGGGAGACGCAGACCGACTAAGGGACTTGTTATATGATCTGTGCCCGGCCATTGCCCCGAATGATAACACTACACCATCTGCTGCAGCACCCAGGTCAGAACCGCGTTCGCCACCTATCAGGTATCCTATTGCACCAAGAGGTCCACCGGCGATATTGCTCAGGGTTTGCAGGTTTCTTTGGGCAATCTGTTGATTGTAAGCTCCCTCATAACCTCTGTGGGTGCCGATATAGCCGGTACCGTCCGGGAGGGCCGCCAGGATTTGCTCATTCGGATCCGGCAATACAGGTGGATACATATAGAGGTTGTAATTACCTCCCTCGAAAGACATAGCCCAATTCAAATGTGCGGCGTCGAACGCCCGAAGAGCTCCCTCAGCAGATTGCGAGTAACTATAGTATCCCCATCGATTCATCAGGGCTATGACCTGGGTTTCGTTCTTAATCAGTTGCTGGGCAAACAAATCGGGGTTCTGCCATCGAGCCTGCGCCATCTGGTCGATCATGAAGCTGGACAGCGTATCGGTGCCATTTGGATCCACCAGCACTGTGGGGCAGTTCCGTCCATAGCAATACTGGTTTGGACCATCTACTAAATCCTCGGGATCACAACTCGTCCACCGCCCTAACCAAGACACGTAGTACCGCGCCCCGTGGTAGTACAATCCGCTTTCCTCATCCCGCTCTTTCCCGGTATACCGATACCGCTTCGGCGTCTCGGTCTGGTTGCGCACAGCCTGAAACGACGTGCAGCCGTAGGGATAATACTCCTCATAAGAGATAACCTTGCCGTCGTTGTCCAGCTCCAGGCTGGCTGAGCCGAGGTGGTTGCCGAACTGGTAGCGGATGAGTTGCGCCGGTGAGACATCATTGCCACGCGTACGAGTCTCAACCAGCACGATACGCCGTTTGCCGTCCATGATGTGCAGCGTCTCGCGTTCCAGCGTTGAAGAAGTTTCGTCGTTATCATATTCACGATAGATCTCAAATCCGCCCAGGTAGATACGCTCCTTCATACGAGTGGGTATTTGGCCAGCAGGGGCATAACACTCAGTCACTTTGCGCACACGCTGGCCTGTAGAATCGTAGACGTACCAAGTGGTCTCTGGTGTGCCACCGTTATTGACCACCTGCTGCGCCGTGGCCTGCAGCTGGTCTTGAAAGTCCCACTGCATTAGCGGAAGGTGCGGCATGCGCAGCATGTTGCCGTGGGCATCGTAGCCGTCCCCGGCTACGCTGTAGATATCGGTCGTCTCTCCGATACTGGTGCTGGTCAGCCGGTTGTTCTGCTTGTCGGCTTCAATGAGACTGACTTCATCGTAGTCGTAATGCCGTGTCCAGTTGCCGCCGCTGGCGACGTGACGCATCACATCGAAGTTGCCGACGGCGTCGTATTCATACTTCTCCGTGTAGTTGCGCAGTGCCTGGAGGTCATTGGCGTGGCGGCGCCCAACGAACTGATAGTCGCGGTAGTTGCCGTCCGTCGGGCTAAAATCGAATGCGGCCTGGCCGATATGCTCGCGGCCTGCGGCCTCTATCAAGCGGTAGAGAGCATCATAGGTGTAGCTGTCTACCGGTTCGACCTGTTGACCGTCGTGGACGACGGTCTTGAGGGCGATGTCTTCGATGCGGGTGATATTGCCAACCGGGTCGTAGGTATAGTGCAGGTCCTGGATCCCGGTCGAGTGCTGGAATAATTGCGAGGCGGTGGCATCGGGATTGGCCGGGCGCGTAGTCTTGAGATGCGCCAGGCGGAAGGTGAGCGGATCGTAGTCGTAGGTGGTTGTTGCTCCGTTTTCGTATGCAATCAACTCACGCTGACCTTTGGCGTTGTAGTCTATGTTGGTGACAAATGGTGTGGCCGCGGCCGCGCCGCGCAGGTTCACGTCGATTGTGTCGAGCAGGTTGGCTTCGTTGAACGTGGGACGATAGACGCTGCCGTCCGGCGACGTGACTGTGACCGGGCGATTCAGTGCGTCATAGGTCGTGCTGGTCGAGAACACTTCGCCCGCTACGGGCGGGCTGCTCCAATTCAACAACGTCTTACCATCGCCCTGAATCTCGCGCGTACCTTCGAGTAAATTGCCCTTGAAATCGTACCTCTTGTTCGTGACCGCGCCCGCGCCGTCGAATTGCTTGAACACTCGTGTACGAAGATTGCATGCTACGTCGTCGGTCTGGTTCTCGCCGTAGTCAATCCTTTCGAACAGCAGATCCTCGTCCAAGGTCCGAGGATCGGATTCCCCGCTGGTACCCATCACAAAGCACTGAACCGGTCGGCGCAATTCGTCGTATTCGGTCTTGAACTCGTGGCCGCGGTTATCCCACGCGCAGATGGGATTGCTGGCTGCGTCGTTGAGTATCCAGCGCGCGCCGGCTTCCATGCTGAACTGGTGGATGCCGTTGCCGAGCATGTCGTAATCGTAACACATGATTAAGCGGTCTTTGGCATCGATGACTGCACGCTGATTACCCTCGATGTCCAACTCGACACGAGTAGCGAAGCAGAGATGCTGGCTGGGTTGGGCGGGGTCCGGGCCGTTATCGGCAATGGTAAGAAACGTGCGTCCAAGAGTGTCCATGTGTGCCATGGTGGGCGTGTCGGCGTGGCCGGCCGCCTTCTCTGCGGCGTCGCGCTCCGGATCGCCCGCGGGGTTGCCGATGCGCTGGGCGTGCCATGTCTGCCAGTCGGCCGGTTGGGTCTTGAAATACTCGCCAACATAGCCCCCGATGTCAGGGTCGGTGCGCGGGTCGCCCAGCACGGTGTCGTTCACGTCCCACGTGGTCTGCTGCCATGGATTGAACAGTACCTTCTCGTAGGTGTCATTAGGGTGCAGTGTGGCGACAACGCGATTGATTGGGTCGTGAAACAGAATCTGGCTAACGCCGACCTGCACAGCAAATTCGAAGCGATGAGTGGCGCTGAAGAACGACTCGTACTGGCGAACCGGCTTGCCCTTGTTGTTGAAGATGGTCCAGCCGCTGCCCACCCATCGCGGCGGGCTGGCAACGCCGTTGATCTTCTCCGGTTCGGCCTGGATCTTCTTCTGGATCTCGCGGCCGAAGCCGTCGGAGTAGGAGAACCTATACTGGATCTCGCAATGTTCGCCCGGAGCCAAAGCAGCATCGTGGGTCTCCCGCGACAAAATGTAGACGACGACAGGCTGCGGATTGGGCTGGTCTTTGGTGCGTTGGAAGGCCAACATGTCATAGACCAAGCGTGTAGTGGCTCTGTCGAGGATGGCATGCGGGTCGGTGCGCGGATTTGCCAAATGGTCGAGTGCGACGGCTTCGGTAAGGTCGGTGCTGAAGCCGTCGAGCGAATCGCCCTGGGATTCCTCCGGCTTTCCCATCATCGCTGTTCCTACCACCATGCCGAGTGCATCGAAGGTCACCTGTGTGCGGTTGCGGTTGGGATCCATCAGCCGCCAAGGCTGGAGTATGCGGTAGTCGTTGCCCGGTTTGTTTGGATCGCTGTTGCCGCCAGCATCCCGCTCGCCGACAGTGACCCGGTTATCGAGTGCATCACGGTTTTCCACCATCAGGAGGTCGTAGGCATCGTAGGTGACGGTCACACTCTGCCCGAACGGATCACGATAGCGGTACGGCTGGAAAAAGTGGCTCTGGGCGTAGGCCCATTCCTGAACGGCGGTATTGGTGCTTTCAAGTGAGAGGAAGACGCGGCCGGCGGGGATCCACCAGTGATCGTCGGGATCGGTGTTGGGAAAGTCCCCGGCGGCCTTCAAGTCCTGGCTGACCACGTAGCCGCCCAGGTCCGCACCCTGACCGCCCAGAACAGCGGCGGGGTTGGGCAGTAAGACTTGGCCATCGCGCTGGAAGACCTGCGCCAACAGCCCTGCGGTGAAGGCGAGTTTGTAGCTTTCACCAGGCAGGGCCAGTGGCTCGACTTCGCCGAGCGGCAGCAAAGCGGTCAGGTCGTCCCTGCGGTAAAGGGTGCGGATGTGTTCAATGAGGCGTGTTTGCTTTGAGACGTTATTCGCCGTCTGCTCGTAAGGGATTTCCGTTGCCGACGCCGGCAAGGCAAAACCGTTGCGTGTCCATTCGTCGAAGCTGAAGCGCGTTGCGTTGTTTTCAGGCTTGAATCCGGTCATCTCATACGTCCGGGTCTCGCACGGCAGCGGTGTGCGGTAGTCGTGGGGATAAGCGGCGACATCATCGATGGCAGTGGTGACGCGATTTTCGGTGTAGGTGATAAGTGTCTGGGTCTGCTTGTCCCGATCTGCCTGTTGGGGCAGTGTGGCATCGGGTTGGCGGCGGCCGTACCCGATGGCGGCTTCCTTCAGCACGTTGCCGAAGTCATCGACCTCTAAAGTGAGCGTGTGCTGGATGCGCGGATCGGCCGGGTTGCGCTCATAGTGGTAGTTGATCGCCTCACGTGGATGGGTGAAGAAGACCGCGTAGCGGTTTCCATCGCGGGGCTGTAGGCGGCGGATGGTGAAGTTCTGTTCCGTGACGCTGTAGGGGAACGCCGCCTTGGGCGTGTCGTCGAGGGCATACACTTCCTGACGCAGCATGGCGCCTTTGAGTGAGCGGCAGGCTTCGCGCTCTTCCAGCGGGGTCAGCTCCGGGGGCAGGATCGTATCGGGCAGAAGCAAGGCGTCTAACTGCACGTCCATCAATCCCGGCTCACGGTAGTACTCGTCCTTGAATTGGAGGCTGATCCGGGCGCCGCGTATATAAGCGCCGGTGTGGAACCAGGTCTTGGTATGCACCGGGGGAACATGCGAAGCTGCGTCAATATTGGTCGCCGCAGGAAACTCGCTGCTGGAGCTGAGTGCGGCGTATTCCTCCGTGTCCCATTGTTCAACCATCCCGAATCCGCGGAACTCGCGTTCTGTGCCATCAAAATAGCCATGATGGTAGGCGTAACGCGTCACGAATCGGTTACGACTAATGCGGTCGTAAGTTTCGACGCTCTCGACCACGTGCACAGGGAAGGGCAGCTTTGTCACCCAAGGTTGTCCATCTGCTTTATCAGCAAGGTAGAACTTGGTGGATGGGGCATAATGCACGCGGGTTTCAGCCCCCAGGTTGTTCACCGTTTTGACAAGCAAGTGGGGCTTCTGCCCGCCCATGAGGTCGATGTAGCGCATCGGTTTATGTACGCTACCCGACAATGGCGAGGACCAAACCAGACAGGCCGTGCCATTGCCGAGGAGATCTAAGGCCATTATCGAGGAGAGATTGTCAATAGATGGGAATTGACTCAGGAGTTGTTCCTCGCTCCAGCTATTGCCGGATTGATTCAGGTATATGTGAACGCCGCGGTGACTGAGGTAGATAATATCAGTTGTACCGGAGCCATCAATGTCGGCTAAGCGGATCCGCTGCTGGTCGAACTGATCGGACGTCTCGAACCAGGGCGAGTTATCCATAGTTATCCTGGCACCGAATCGGCCGTAGCCCAGATTGGGCCAATAGCACACTTCTCCATTCCGGATGCGTACCAGATCAGCCAAACCATCGCCCGAAAGGTCGGACAGGTAGATGGATTGCGTGCCATCAGCAAAAACGAGCCGGGGCCCTTCCTCTTCATCGAGTGCCTGGGGAATCCTCTCACCATAGGCAAAACCCATTTCTGCCAACGATTGATGCCAAGTGAAAACTTCGTGTTCAGTAATCAGCACATCGGCGTGACCGTCACCGTTCAAGTCCACGAAGCGCAGGTTGGGCTCATCCCATGGGATGTTGGGCAGGGAAAGGAAAGGCTTGAAAGGCTCCCAATCTTCATCGTGGGTGCGCTCGTAAAAACCCGGTGTGGGACCGCCGAATTCGGCCAGATCGAGCTGGCCGTCACCGGCCAGATCCATCAGTAGTTGGCGGCCGTTGCCGAGTGCGGCCAGCGATGGTTTTTTCATAACCTGCTTGAGGGGGCCGAAGCGGCCTTCCCCGAGGTTCGTTTTATAAAACCACGCGTCTGCCTGCTCAGTCAGGATGCCCGAGACACCCTCTCCGTCCAGATCCACCCACTTGTACGTTGCGCCGTCCAATCCAACAGGCAGGTTTTCCAGGCTTTCGGCGTCGATCTCCAGCACCTCTTCATTGATAACGGCCTGGCTGTATTCGAATTCGAGCGGCGGCAGGGATTTCTTTTTGTACGAGTTATCATCCTGGCGTTTGTATCCTGACTGAGTAACGCTCGTAATAAAAGAGGCAACATGACTTTCGGCATATTCAAACTCGGTTGAACGGACAAGATAGTC
>CBDUZQ010000151.1:0-6523 GCA_965371755.1 uncultured bacterium | reverse complement strand
ACGAAAGTAAACGGGAGTGGTGTGCGCTGGGCAACCAGCCACCTGACGTTAGAGTCGGGCATCCCCCCTCCGCCACTCCCGCTTTTTTTGTACCATCTCTGCACGACAACCCCCGTTCAAGAGTCGACCCTACCTGCCGATAATAGTGACGATATAAGAATTTTGTGTCGAGGATATCTTCGTGAGTCAATGGCTTCTTCGTCAATTCCGTCCGGCGCTGCTTTCTCGGCTTGGTCACATCTTCGTTGTCCAGGTGGTTTTTGTCTTTGCGGCCATCGCCTTGATAATATTCTTCCCCAATCGTGACGCGCAAATCGATTTTGGATCGACCGGCAAGGAGCATCTTCGTCCGGTCAGTCGGACCGTCGAGCAGATTTCAATAAAGGATAGCGGTTTCGCAGTACTAACTGTAGACACGAAATCCCACCGGGTTCTAAACTCGCTATTCGCGTCTGATGAGAAGTATGACTACACTGCGATTTACTTAACGGACGATCATGGTGGTATTTCGAAGGTTTATACTTACGAGGGTGATGAACAGGACTATAGATCACTGATGGGGGAAGTCGATCTTTCGTGGTTGGTGGATTCTCCCGCAGGATGGTCTACTACACAGCGCAGTCTCGGTCAGTGGGTACCGGTGAGTATAGGCGCCGGCCATTTCATTTATGGTTATCGCTTTGAGACGGCATCGGGCGTCCCCGCCCTGCTGGTGATGGTTATGGATCAGGAGTTTGTGGTCTCAAACCGCAACACCCTTCTGTACGGTTTGCTGCTGTTGTTCCTGGGATCCATCCTGGTGTCGCTCTTGACCGTGCACTTGATCGCTCACCGCTTCCAAAACCCTCTGAAGCGGTTGGAGCAGGGCCTTGAGAAGACGGCATCCGGAGAATTGTTTTACCTGCTCGAAGTTGACGGCGACGCCGAGTTTAATCGCCTCGTGGCATCGTTCAACCAGATGTCGAAAACACTTTGGAACAACCAGCAGACACACAAGAAGTACAACCAGCTTCTGAAGAACGCCTACCTTACTCAGGCCGAGTCACAGGTGTTTCTGGCCACCCTGATCGACTGCTCGCCCTGCTCCATAGTAGCCGCATCTTCGGAGGGCGAAATCGTCATATTCAACCGCATGGCGGCCGAAGTCTTCGGTTATGAAAACGGCGAGGCGCTGGGCGCCACCATAGATAAATTGTTCGCAGCTTCTCGTGACGCCGAGAGATCAGTTTCACCGACCCAGCAGAGTGAGAGGTCCGCAGAAGTCGTCTGTCAGCGCAAGGACGGCTCGATGTTCCCGGCCTTTCTGGTGGTATCACAGCTATCCATCGACTCCGGCCATCCTCCGGTTCATCTGTTTATCTTTCTGGACATTTCCGAAAGCAGGAATTTCCAGGAGATGATGGTCAGTGTGGATCGTTATTATACGCGAGGCGAGATGGCGGGTGATATCGCCCACGAGATCAACAACTACCTGGCTGTCCTGAGCGGCAATATAGAATTGATGCCATTATTCCTGAAGAGGGGTGATCAGGAGAAGATAACCAAGAAGCTGGAACTCATGAAAACGACGGTCGACAGGATCGCCCGATTCGCCGACGGCCTTATGGACGTCAATCAGGGCGAGGCGAAATTCGTACCGGTCGACCTTAACCAGCTAATACAGAACATGCTGGCGTTCCTGAAACCGCAAAACCGGTTCGATGGAATCGAGCTTGTAACTGAACTGTCGGCCGAGTTACCCCTGGTCGAACTCGACCAGAATCAGATCCAGCAGACACTCGTCAACCTGATCCAAAACGCTGCCGATGCGCTGGTCGACAGTCCGGACCAGAAGAAGATACGGGTCTGCACCGAGCGGCCCCGGGAGAATTGCGTCCGCGTGGCCGTCATCGACAACGGCCCCGGCGTGAACGCTGAGTTCGAATCCTCGCTGTTCCAAAAGCGTTTTACCACCAAACGCAAAGGGCACGGTTATGGTCTGATGACCTGCCATCGCATCATCGACAAACATAGCGGACGCATCGGATACCTTCATGACACTGGCGCCGAGTTCTTCTTCGAGATCCCAATCAATCATCAACAGGATTCGGAGTCACCGACAGAACCAACTGCCATTGACGCCTCGGCCAACGTTTAACTTTTAGTTGCCGCCAACAGCCGGCGCCCTTAGCTTGGATACCATGCCGGCTTCCCGTAAAACAAACTCCACCGGGATGGACCCGCGCTTTCTCGCCGCTTTGCTTCTGGCGCTGGCCGTTGTGATCGTCCTGATTACATGGCTGGGTATTCGCGAAAGCCGTCAGGACAGTCTGCGCCTGCTGAAGATGCAGGGGGTCGCTTTTACCGAGGCGCTGGCCCAAGCGGCGGAGAATGCCATGGCCTCGGAGTCCTATTATGACTATTTGGCTCATCTACGCTATGGCGAAATCGTGCGCAGCGTTGTTCGCCATGATCTCTCTTCAATATCCGATCAGCAATTGACCCGAATCGCAATCGAGCACGACTTGTACGGTCTGTTTGTGCTCGACTCCGCGGCCACTCTCACAGCCGGCGGCGTAGCACGCGGTTCGGAAACAGGTCCACCGCCGTTTGTACTGGACGAAGCCGCTCTGCTTCTCGGGCAGCCGGAGCACAAGTACGTCATGCTTCTGGATGAGGGCGAAGTGCCCGGAGAAATCGTCCACTACTATCTCGAGCTGACCAACGACTTACGGTGGGTCGTGATTCTGATGGCCGACGCGGTGTTTTACGTTGAGGCTTTGCGACAAACACAAATCGGATACCTGGCGCAGAACATGGCCAGAGAGGAAGGCGTTGAGTACATTATCTACCAGTCAACCGAAGGCATCGTCTTCGCCTCGCGCAAGACCGGCCGGCTTTTGGCCATCGAGAGCGACCCTTTCCTGACGGAGTCGTTGGACAGTGACAGCATCCGCCACCGCACTCTCGATTTCCAGGGAAGGCAGGTGCTGGAGTTGGTGCGGCCGTTTTCGTCGGAGGAGTATCCGTTCGGTCTCTTGCGTGTAGGTCTGTCGCTGGAAGGATACTACGCGGTGTCGCGGGGGTTTGATCGCCTGATGCTCGGTCTGGCGGCAGTCATGTTCGGTCTGATCCTGGTGGGGCTGTTGTATCTGCGAAGCCGACGCCGTCGCAGGGAACTGTCGCAACGCTATAGCCACATCAAAACGGTTACCGATAGAATCTTCGACGAGATGCGCACCGGGGTGGCCGTCGTTGATCATCACGGAACGATCACGCTGGTGAATGACGCCTTCGAGAGAATCTTCGGACTGACCGGATCCATGGGTCGACCGTGGGAAGAGTTGATTGGAGAACCGCAACTGGCTCTTGCGACCCTCCGAGCCGGCGCCGGAACATCGACCGAAACAGAAATCACTATCGAACCTGACGGTGACACACGCTACCTCCTGGTTGCATCTTCCAACCTCCAGCCGGATGATACGGAACAGGCGGGAGTGGTCGTTGTCGTCTACGACATCACCCGCCTGAAGCAGTTCGAGCGCGAGGCGACACGGCGAGAACGACTGTCCGAGATGGGTCATCTGGCCGCCAGCGTAGCGCATGAGATTCGCAACCCACTCAATACTATCTCGATTGCCGCCCAGCGCCTTGAATCAGAATTTACTCCCACCGATGACAAGGATGAATATGTCTCGATCACTTCTCAGATACGGACCGAGACGACCCGTCTGAATGAGATCATCACGCGGTTCCTTGCCTTGGCTCGCGATGAAAAGAGACGGTCACAGTCGGTACGGCTGGATAACCTCGTCACCGAGCTCGTGCAATTCCTGGGTCCCGAGGCTGGCGCTCTCGGAATCGAACTGTCGACAGAACTTGAGACCGACGTTGAGATCAGGGCTGATCCTGACGCTCTCAAACAGATCTTCACCAACCTGTTTAGCAACGCCAGGGAAGCGCTGGCCGGGCGACCGGGTCGCATTCTGATCAAAGTTCAACGTGACGATCAACTGGTGCGGATTGGATTCAACGACAGCGGTCCGGGGATCCCTGCCGAATTGCGAGAACGCATTTTCACACCGTACTTCACCACCAAGGACGCCGGCACCGGTCTCGGCCTGCCCACCGTGTACAAGATTGTCACCGAGCTCGGCGGCGAGATCACTGTTCGCAACAGCGACCTCGGCGGCGCCGCGTTTGTGATCACATTGCCGACACACTCTTAGCTGCCCGCACTTTCCTCTTCGTAGGGCTGGTCTGTCCGCAGACCTGCCGATGATGTCAGGTTCGCAGGGATCCTGACCTATAACTACTCTCCCCCAGTGAATTCCCGTCCCAAACAAGTTTGAGACGGCCACCCTGACGGAAGAAACACTGCTTGAAAAAAGAATCTACACAACTCTTGACATAAGCACCAGATCATCTAATCTGAGCAGGAAGCGTGAAGATGATGGTCAAGACTGTTACATGGCAACCCCAAACTCTATTGGAGGTATTCAATGGAATCTCTCATGTGGATAGGACTTGGAGGCCAGGCAATCCTTTGTGGTCTCCTCAGTGCCGTTGTTGCTACATCCAAGAATAGAGACGCTGTTGTATGGTTTGGTGTTGGATTACTGTTAGGAATCTTTGGACTGATAGCGTCTTCCGGTATGGCAACAGCCAAACCAGCGGGTGAAACGGACCACCCGGAACAGAATTACTGTTCTGAATGTGATGCACCGATAGAGGCTGACGCGACGTACTGTCCCAAATGCGGCCAGAAGTTCGATTGATTGTCGACAAATACTGGATAGTCTTGTAAGTCGAAACTCCTGGTCCGAAGGACCGTCCTGAGCGCAGTCGAAGCATGAGCGCAGTCGAAGGGTGCGCGACGTGCGGCCCCCTTCTGTCATTCCCGCGCAGGCGGGAATCCATCTTTGTGCGTGGTGTACGTCCTCGTGCACCACGCGGAGACAGGGGCAGACGAGGACGTCTGCCGCCCACACGGTCAAGCCGTGTATCTCGCGCTACGCGCGCAAATGAATCGTAGATCTTGTAGGTCGACCTACGACTCTACCCTACGATTCTACCCTTCACTCGCCTCCGGTTTCACTACCATCTCGCTGCGGGTGACGCGGAGCTTTTTGTAGCTCTCCGATGAGATGACATAGTACCATTTCGCGAAGCGGGCGTTGAGTTCGGCAGCCGTCGTCTTGCCGTTCTCCATATCGCGCCCCCACTTGGCATAGGCGTCCTGTTTTAGACGATTCGCGCGATCCTCATCTGTCCAGATGGAATCAGGCTTTTTCTCGTACGACTTGTTAGCCGGCGGTGTCGGTTTCTTGCCGAGCATCGCTGCATCAAACTCCGCCGTGACGAATAGATACCTGTTCTCCGCCGGACCAGACACATCCTGCGCGCTATCCGCGCCGGCCGTGAGAGCCTCGCTGGTACCGTAGGCAACTTCACCAAAACGAAGGGTGTACTTCACGCCGTCTTTGGTAAATGCCTGCATCTCACCCTCGTTGGAAAGCAGTTGTCCATCTCGCGAGAAGAAGTACCCCTTGCTTTGCAGCGAGAACAAATCAGACTGCGCCACTTTCTGCGTTTCGGATGTCTCAGTCAGTGACGCCGACAGGCCGGCCGGTTTGGGGCGCACGCCGACGATTTTCAGTTCTTCGAGCGCCGTCAGCATCTCCTGCATCTTGGTGGAATCGATGACTCGTCCGGACGGCATCCTGTTCGCCTTCCACCTGTTATCATCGTTGGTCAGGGTCAACTCGTCACGGCGATCGACGCTACGCGTTCGTTCGTTGATGCTATAGTCCTTGATGAGTACTTTCCTGACACGATACTTCTGGACATCCAGCAGATTCGTCTCGATCCAGTCCTCGAACCTCGTGGAAAGATCGATATCGACGCGCGCGGCATAGACTCGATTCTGATCCGGGATACGGACAAACCGGAACTTATCACGCCGCTCCACCTCGTTGCCGATGATGAAGTCGGCCAGCACCTGGTCACCACTACCTTTGATCGTGACACGCTGACCGCGACCGGTAAGACCGGCAGCCTCATCCATCGGATCGATCACCCCCAGCGCTTCGTGGTCAGACACATTGGTGGAACGGAAATCGTCCTTCTTGATGCCGATGACTCCTGCCGCCGTCCTGGCCAGCCGGTCCTTGCCGTCGGCGGGGTAATCGTGGTGCGAGGGAATCGTCCAGCGTCCACCGTCAAAAGTAACTTTGAACGGCGCAGCCGATGCTGTGGTCTCATCGTAACCGATAACCTCGAGCGTGGTGGCTTCGTTGGGATCGACAAAATCCGGGAAGAATGGTTCACCCTGATCCATGAATGCTTCGGAGGTGAGCTTCTTCGGAGAGGTGATGAAAGCCAGCAGAAGAAGAACCACCGCGACAGCAACGTATATGATAGTCTTTTTATTTTCCGGCATGGCTTAACTCCTCAACCTTCTGGATGCAACTGCCCCTTCGTACTCGCGCCTTCGTCGCTTAACAAAGATCATCACCCCCATGACAAACACCGGGATCGGCGG
>CBDUZQ010000150.1:0-6574 GCA_965371755.1 uncultured bacterium | reverse complement strand
CATGAAAAAAAGGCGGCTTCCGGATTCGAACCGGAGAATGGAGGTTTTGCAGACCTCTGCCTTACCACTTGGCTAAGCCGCCCAAAGAAAAAAAAGCGGGAAACGAGACTCGAACTCGCGACAGCCACCTTGGCAAGGTGGTGCTCTACCAACTGAGCTATTCCCGCTTATCGAACATGGCCTCGGATTATAATATCGGCATGTGACCTTGTCAACTTCTTTCGATTTGAAAATTTGTGTTCCTGAGTTCGAGATCCGCTTCACAACATCGGGAGTTGAGTAAATCAAGCCGTCAGATTCTGCGTGGCAGGCGTGGATCAGTCTATTGCCCGCGTTGTCGAGCCAGCATGTCGGCTCGGGCTTTGGCGGCGTCGGAATTGATTTTCGGCCAGTACCAGGGAGTCAGTTTTTTTAGCCAGCGCTCGTGGATCGAGGCCCGGGCGGAATCACCGGTGACAGCAGCAAAGAAATAAAGGTCCTTGTGAGCCTCAAAAACCATCGAATCCTGAGCTAAGACATGTTCCAGAAGCTTGAGGGCAGTCCCCTGATCATCCAGCAGCAGGTGACTGAACGCTTTCTGATAAATGACATAAGGATTGTATGGGGTCGGGCTCGCTTTAAGCGCCTTAGCGTAGAACTCAATCGCCCTTCTCTGATTCCCCGCTACGTAGCTGTCCAGACCCTCCTTGTAGTATTGCACGTACTCAACCGGGTAGGTAGGAACCAGCGGACCTTTGACCTCCCGAACCCTTTTGAACGCTGAGACAATTGAGCCGGTCGAGGTCGGCTTGACCTGGTAGTACCAGCCGACCGTCCGGTAAGCGTTCAGAAACTCCGGGAAGAGCAACAGAGCGCGTTCAGCCGGCGCCGATGGTTTCACGCCGGTGGAGAACACGATGTAGTCCGGCGCGCGGGTCAGCAGGTACCTGGTGTTGTGCTTTCGTTCTTTCCAGGTGGTGGTCATGCCCGCGATCGGCGGTTCTGAATGTCGTGCTATGGTCGAATCGGTCAGGCCAAGCATATCGATCACATCATGGCCAAGCAGTTCGTACCCGAAGATACCGATGGTCGGCACCGCCACGGAAAAACTGGTGGTGTCGGACTGACGCATCTGTTGGCCCATGAATTGCATCTTGCGCATAAACAACTTCTCGTTGGCATTGTAAGTGTTGACATGGGCCCAGGGCAACCAGACAGTCACCGCCAACAGCGGCACCGCCACCAGGAAGTAGATCATTTTACGAGTTTTGGGCGCCAGATTCCCTACCGCCAACTTAAGCGACACTGCCGTCAACAGAGCGACGCCGCCAAGCACCGGCACAAAGAACCGGTACACTTTTAGAACATCCCCCCCCACCACTACGATATAGAGGACATACAATATGACAAAAAGCCACACGGCCCGAAAAGCCCTGGACATTCGACTCCAAAAGACCAACGGCACCAACAACCCGATACCGTAAAAGCCACAGTCTGCAAAGAACTTGCCGGCATATTCTAAACCGGCGCTTAAATAGTCAAGGCGTGCCCCGGTCTTGGCAAAGAACGGGTTCGGGAAGATCGATCCATAGTAAATCACCTTGAAGAGGGCATATGGCAGTGAGAGAATGAACGCCATAATAACAACGCCGCCAGTGAAACGCGGGAGACGTCGCTCGGTGATGGCTTCGATCAGCATCAGCAGGCCCGCCACCAGGGCGCCCTCGGGTCGCACCCAAACCGCTACCAAAAGCCATAACAACAGCCAGCGGCTTTGCTTAAGATAGCAGTACAGTGCGGCCAGGACGGCAAAAGCGAAGCAGCTTGTCTCCAGCCCGGCCGGAGACCAGTAAGCCAAACCCGGATTGGCGGCAACCAGATAAACCGGCAGGAGGGCCAGCCAGGAATCCTCGTGGGCGAAAACGTGGCGGGCAAGCAAGTATGTCAGAATTATCAATCCGACCCCAAAGGCCAGGCCGGTCACCTGCGATACCAGGATGAAGTCCAGCTTCATCGCGCCGATCAGAGCTAAATAGATGACCCACCCGAAGTTGGTGAAGCCCTCTATCCTCTCCCCTATGTTGTAGACCAGACCGTGACCGTTGAGAAAGTTGGCTACGTATCGATACGAGATGTAAGCATCGTCCTGGATAAACCAAAACTTGTTGACCAGCCAACCGAATATCATCAGGGCCGGGAGCATGGGGAGCGCAGTCTTAAGGTACTTCTTCACGAAAGAGCTCGCACTCTACGGTTTGTCAGTCAGTTGCGCGAATTGCGCGTTGTATTTGGCGACCGCCTGGCCCCACGAGAAATCCTGCTTCATGCCTGCCTTCATCAACTTCACCCAGGGTCTCCGCCTGGCATAGACGGCCAGCGCCCGTTCCAGAGCCCCCAACATCGCCTCGGGAGTATCTTCAGCAAAGACAAATCCCGTTCCCTCGCCACTGTCCGGATCATAATCAACGACCGTGTCGGCCAGACCGCCGACCGCGTTGACCACCGGAACCGTACCATACTTCAGAGAGTATAGCTGGTTGAGGCCGCATGGTTCAAACAACGACGGCATCAGGAAAATGTCGGCAGCACCCTCGATTTGGTGGGCCAGCTTCTCGTCGTGAGCCAGATAAACCTTGAGCTTGTCAGCGTATTTGGTCTGGAGATGCAACAGCAGTTTGTGGAATTTCTCTTCGCCGGTACCGAGGACGACCATCTGGAGATTCATGGCAAACAGTCGGTCAGCGGCATCGCGAAGAAGGCTCAGACCCTTTTGATGGACCAGCCGAGTGACCATCCCCACCAGCGGCGTGGTTTCTCGAATCGGCAAACCGGCAGCGCCCAACAGTTCTACTTTGTTCATCCGCTTCCCACTGAGATTGGCTGGGTAATACCGAAACGGCAAATGGTGGTCGCGTGACGGCGACCAAACGGTATAGTCGACGCCATTGAGAATTCCGTGTAAATCATCAGATCGTTTCTTGAGCACCCCGTCGAGCCCGCAGCCGAACTTGCCGGTCTTAATCTCCTCGGTGTAGCGAGGCGACACCGTGGTAATCAAATCAGCGTAAACTATAGCGCCCTTCAGAAAGTTCACTTTTCCAAAAAACTCCAACGGCGCCGTTGGCAGCATCAGGCTGTCGGGAAGACCCAGAGCCGGAAAACGTTCAGCCTCAAAACTGCCCTGGTGAGCCAGATTGTGGATCGTCAGTACGGTTTTCACGCCATCGAAGAAAGGATCGTCGGCATAGACTGTTTTCAGATAGACGGCAATCAGGCCGGCCTGCCAATCATGGAGATGGACGATATCAGGTCTGAAGTCAATCTTACGCGCCGCCTCCAACACTGACCGACTGAAAAAGGCAAACCGCTCGTCGTTGTCTGCAAAGTCCTCTTTGGTGTCATGATGAAAATAGAGGCCGCGTCGATTGAAGTAATGGGCATTGCTGATAAAGCAGATACGCAGGCCGCTCCTGCGATCACGCGCCATGCTGGCGGTCATAACCTCTTCGGATGTACCGATCCGTATCTTGAGCGACCAAGCCATCGGCTCGAGGTGATAGTCAGCGGTGTCAAGAAAACCGTAATGCGGGATCATGACCAGCACCTCGTGACCCGACCGCGCCAACTGAGCTGGCAAAGCACCCACTACGTCGCCCAAACCGCCGGTCTTGGCGAACGGCGCCATCTCCGAGGCGGCTACTAATATCTTCAGTTCAGGCTTCCTTTCCTGCCGGCCTGGAGTCCTGTCGGTGACTCCACTTCTCCAGATCGATATCTCTTAAGTAAGCAGCCGACTCCTCGGGTGGCGTGGGGTTGATGTGAAAACCCGAACCCCACTCAAAACCAGCCACTCGGGTCAGCTTGGGAATAATCTCGAAATGCCAGTGATAGTGGTCCATCGATTCTCTGGACACCGGCTGCGTGTGCAGCATATAGTTGAACGGCGGATCATTCAGCGCCGCCTTCAACCGGGCCAGAGTAGCTTTGACCGCTCGCGCCAACACCATCACCTCGCTGTCGGTCATCTCCAGATAGGACGACTGGTGTGTTTTGGGCAGCAGCCAGGTTTCAAACGGGAACCTCGGCGCAAACGGCTGAATAGTCAAAAAAGCGTCGTGGTCCGCCACTACGCGACTGCCATCGGTCAACTCCTGCCTGACAATATCACAGAAAATGCAACGTTCCTTGAAATCCCAGTACCGCTTGGCCCCGGCGATCTCCTCAGCCACCCGCTTGGGGACTATCGGGGTAGCAATAAGCTGGCTGTGCGCATGCTCCAGCGACGCCCCGGCCGCCTCACCGTGATTCTTGAACACCAGGATGTATGCAAAGCGCCGATCACGCTGGAGATCCATCATACGCTCGCGGTAGGCCCAGAAAACGTCGCGCACTTGCTCGTCACTCATATCGACCATATCGCGGGCATGATCGGGTGTCTCTATTATCACTTCGTGGGCGCCGATGCCGTTCATCTTATCGTAAATGCCAACCGGTTGCCGGTCCAGCGATCCCTCGATCTTCAAGGCAGGGTATTTATTCGGCATCACGCGCAGCGACCAGCCGGGCTGGTTCGGTTCGGTGCCACTCTCTCGATAAGCGAGAATCTCCGGAGGCGTGTTCTCCTCATGACCGGGACAAAACGGACACATGGCGGCGGCGGTGCGCGTTGAGACCGACGTAAACGAGGATGGTCGCTTGCCGCGCTCGGTGGAGATAATCACCCAGCGTCCGGTGATCGGGTCTTTACGTAGTTCCGGCACTTAGGTCTCCTGTAACGAACATTTTAGAATCCATTGTACAACCAGAACGTTTCCAAAACTCAAGAGGCGCCTGACAAGCTCTACCATATCGCGGCGGGCACCTCACTTAAAAACTAATAATTCCCTTTTCTTCAACACGGCCATCGAAGAGTTGCCGCAACAGCTCGATCTCGCATTCAGTCAGAGTATGGTTGCGTCGAGCGGTACTCTTGCGAGCGGTATCGATCGCTTTTTCGATCTCATATCGTTCGTATCGACCCGAATTACCCCAACTAAAGGAGGGCACCTCTTTGTCGGTGATAAGCGAGCCTCCAAACAGGTTGCTGCTGACCCCGATGTTGATTCCGGTATTCAAGAGCGTACCGATTCCGAACTTGGTGTGATCACCGATAAACGAACCAACTTTGATCGAGCCGGTGTCGATCAACTCGCCGCCGACACTGGACCTGATCGTCGAGTAGTTGTTCTTGAGATCAGAGTTGGTTGTCATGGCGCCGAAATTCACCCACGGGCCAATATAGCTGTGGCCGATAAAGCCGGCGTGGTACTTGTTCACGTAACTGTGAAAGACGCTCTCTTCGACCTCTCCCCCAACTCGGCAGGTATGACCGATGGACGAGGCGGTAATTTTGCCGGCTGCGATCACGCAGTTTGGGCCGATGTAGCTGGGACCGTAGATAGCCGCATGGGCTTCAATAGTAGTATTCGGTCCTACACAGATGGGGCCATTGGTCGCGTCGAGAACAGCGCCCGGGAGGATTTTTACTCCTTCGCCGAGAAAGACTTGCTCTCGATTGATAATCGTTGCGCCAACAGGAACTTGGACGTTGGCAGGCCCGGTCAACCTCGATTGCAACTGTAGAAAATCGCTTGCGATCTCTTTCTCAATGTCCGCCATGATCTGCCAGCAGTAGTCGTACAACGTCGCGGTCGTCCCCTGAAAACTGATTTGGGACGATTCCTCGCCGTATGTTTCCTGGTATTCGCGTTGCGTGGCGACCGTGGGGACATGTCTGAGCAGCTTTTCCTTGAACAGAACGGCTACCGTCTCTTCACCAACCCTGAACCCGGTCGATCCTTCGGCCTGCATCACCAACTCCGGCAGATCGCCGTAATCGCGCAGACGACCGTTGAGAAACAGCATGACGCCCTCGGGCTTCTTGATAATGTTGACCGGGATGTCGCGATAGCTCTCCGCCAGCAGCGGAGAAACCTGCTCGCGGGCCGTGAAACAGAATTCGGCGTCGGCAAAGTACCGCCTGGCCCTCTTGTAGAGCGGCACGATCCCGGCGCGCAGCGTATAGACCGGACGCATGTATGTCAGGGGATAGAATTGGCGAAAGCCGTCATCTTCATAGAAACAGATTTTCAAGGGCATCCTTGTCCTCGGGGTTTCTTCTCCATTCTCCAATTATCGGCATCAAACCCGGCCGACTTAGACGGACAGCAAGATGGTCATGGATGCGAAGAGAGGCAAGTAGAAAAAGGGATTGACCTGATGGAGTAATCTCGGCCGGGTGGCCCACTCCCGGTGGCCCACCATTTATGGTGGGATATTTCACCCAGCGGCGCAATCTTATATCCCCATCATAAATGATGAGCCACCCTGCCGATACTTGGCAATAGAAGTGTTTTGTCACTTTGTTATTTTTTTTGAATCATTTTGTGTTATATTCGGTTCTAACGGTTTGAACGTGCAAACAAAGAAAGGTTGAGATACATGCTCCAAGTTACCGACACTGCCAGCACTGAATTGACCAAGGTTCTCACTGCCCCTGAACACAAAGACAAAAAGCTCATTCTCTATTTCCAGGGGGCCGGCTGAAGCGGTCCGA
>CBDUZQ010000149.1:0-6594 GCA_965371755.1 uncultured bacterium | reverse complement strand
GATGCAGGACATCGTTTCGATGTTGCCCGATGTTGCTGAATCTGAATGTAACGTGTTGATTCGCGGTCCCAGCGGGTCCGGCAAAGAACTGTTTGCCCAGGTCATCCATAATCTGAGCCCGCGTTGCTATGGCCCTTACATCAAACTTAACTGTGCAGCCTTGCCCGCTTCGCTGCTTGAGTCGGAGCTTTTTGGTTATGCAAAGGGTGCCTTTACAGATGCCAAACGCGACAAGCCGGGACAGTTCAGTCTCGCCAACGATGGGACTCTGTTACTTGATGAAATCAGTGAGATGGATGTTTCCCTTCAAGTGAAGTTGTTGCGGGTACTGAACAACGGTGAGTATCGTCCGCTTGGTTTAGCCAAGACTCTGCATACCAACGCCCGTATCATCTCCGCGACTAACGCTGAGCTGGAAGATGCGATCGCCGAGGGACGGTTTCGGGAGGACCTCTTCTATCGGCTGAATGTCGTGGAAATACGGATTCCCCCCCTCAGAGAACGGCCGGAAGATATTCCTTTATTGGTGAACCACTACTTGAAGAAGTTTCAGAAGAAGAGCCGCAAAGCCATCAGGAGATTGTCTCCCGATGCGATGGCGATCCTCAGGAAACACTCTTTTGCAGGCAATGTGCGTGAACTCGAAAACGCCATTGAACACGCTTTTGTGATGTGTCATGGCGAGGAGATACTCGTTGAGCATCTACCCCAGCATATTATAGCGCAGAATGCTGGGCACCGTGCGCCATCCCCGGACGCACGCGGCGAAAGGGAGATGATTCGGGAGGCTCTCAAGCGCAACCAAGGGAACAAGAGTCGAGCAGCGGTAGATCTCGGTATGCACCGTTCGACACTCTGGCGCAAGATCAAGACGCTGGGAATCGACTTGTAGTTTGCCGAGCCTCGGCCGGACTGCCGGAAGTACCGGGGCTACTGATTATGGTAAAGGAAGGCATCAGCAGACACTCTGGAAGCAGCCCGTCAAACCAGCCTTGACCTAACCGTATATTATCAATCGTTGAGATATCCCTAATCGTCGTCTTCCGCCAATGGACACCAGGTAACCAGCACAATGGCACCCGTTTCCGAGCTGAATGTTCCGTGTTCAACCAACCTCGTCGCAGCTCGGATAGTCACTACATCACGAATCGCATTGTATCAGCCTTGAGAACCGTCCGCGCTTGGTGTGTGCGACAATCTCAGTTTCAGCCTTTGATTGCTGTAGTTGTGAATGTAGTGTAATAGTTATCATTCTGAATCGATATCCAGGGAGCAGTTTGGGCTCAAGCTGTCATGGGATTACCGTGCAGTATTCTGATTCTGACTGCTCGTTCACTCGCACTTGATTTTTTTTCAACGACTTCAGCCTATTGTCGAATACTGCAACCGAATTGAAAATCCGAAGCTTCCAGAAATTTTCTGAGAGTGAGGTCGACCTCGCTTCTCTTATCATATTGATATGTAGTATCTTATAAATTGAAACCACTTGATATCTCAGGGTTCCCCCGGCAAAAGCCACTTCTTACCACAATATTCCCGTGCCCTCCAAACGATATTCTGAGTCTGTCGATTATCTGATATCTAATCTCGGCACCATCTCCGATATTTCTCAGTTTTCACTCAAATACTATGAAACTTTATGTTTTATTTAACGTTTCTTATGATAGATATAAAAGATTTGTTGTTTTACGAAAAGAAAGACTGTGGATAATAGCATGGCTATTCGAATAAATCTGGATCTCATGTTAGTGAAGAAAAAGATGTCGCTGACGGAGTTGGCATCACGAATCGACCTGTCGGTCACAAACCTTTCACTGCTGAAAAACGGTAAAGTGAAGGGAATGAGGTTTAGCACTTTGGAGGCGATATGTCGCGAACTCAACTGCCAACCGGGTGACATTTTGGAGTATGTGCTGAGTTTGACAGACGTGTGATGGCCGATCAATGGTTGTATGGTCCGATCCCGGTCGGTGAAGTGCTCGATTGGAGAGATTCACAAATAAGATTTTCGAAAAGAGGATGAGACTATGTCAAAGAAAAGAAAGCTAGCCGTCTTGATACCGATCGTCTTGGATGTGGGAGTGCTGCTTATTCTCCCGAAAGTCGTCGGCGACTATGGCCTCGTGCGCGGGATTGCACTGTGTGCTGTGGCAATGGTGGCACCATGGGTGCCATTCATGATCATCTCATGGGCCATTAGTCATGAGATATCAAAAGAAAAACAGGACTGGGAGTCAAAGCAAAAACGGGATTTCGTGTGACGATGAGGTGTCCTGCCCTCCGAGCTTCTATCCAGCTTGAGAGTTGGTATTCTTGAAGGTGTACTGCACCCTATCTTTGGTCCAGTTCTTTGGAGAGAGTCGGTTTAGGGGCGGCGTACGAGTTCGGTTGAGTTCGAAGGTAATCGGACTAAGATCATAGTGCCTATCTTAATAGTCTTCCAACGCCTTCCCTTTACTGTGAAATATCCGGCCGTGCCTCGAAAACCGAATTTCACAAAAGTTTGCTGAGAGTGAGGTCGGGCCCGCCTTGAACTCCTACAGGCGCGACTTCCCAGAACCAGAAGAGGCAGCAGTTTTTGTACATTGATCTCTCCCTATATGACGATTGAACAAAGACAGGTTCACTCATTTCCGCCGCGGATCGAATCACCACAACAGTACCGACTGAACATGTACCCGCTAAAACGTAGTCTTCCATTAACACAGAACAATGCACGGGGAACAGGGGCAATTGGTGGTCGATTCCGGTCAGTGGGTGGAGGGGCTGATCTTCCACTCCAGCATTTGCCAAATCGTTCGATATGTGTTAAATAGGAGCTTGACGGTCCCGCTGGATTAGGGCCCAATATGAATATGGAGGTTCGGATATGGCACACATAAGAAAGAAAAAAGGCGTTATCGGTATTCTCACCGGTGGCGGAGACGTGCCGGGGCTGAATCCGGCTATCAGAGCTATCACTATACGAGCTCTTCGCGAAGGTTATCAGGTCATCGGTCTTCGTCACGGCTGGGGCGGTGCTGTGGAACTCGTTCCGGACAGTGAGGCGGACAACTCAGACCACTATCTGGTCCTGACTGAGGAGATCGTGAACAAGGCCGGACGCACCGGCGGCACCTTCCTGCACACTTCGCGCACCCATCCCGGCCACGTACCGAAAGCCAACGTGCCGATGCATTTGCAGGACAAGTACGATCAGCCGATGAACGATCTCACGGAGGAGGTGCTCAAGAATCTGGGGTTCCTCGGGATCGACTATCTAATACCGATCGGCGGCGACGACACTCTGAGTTACGGCGTTCGCCTGTATCAGGAAGGTATGAAAGTTGTTGCCATGCCCAAGACGATGGACAATGACGTCCCCGGCACCGACTATTGCATCGGGTTCAGCACTTGTGTCACACGGACCATACACATGACCAACAGTCTGCGCACTTCGGCCGGATCACACGAGCGGTTCCTGGTGCTGGAGGTGTTCGGTCGCTATGCCGGGTTTACAGCCATGCTGCCGACGATGGCGGGTGCGGCCAACCGCTGCGTCATCCCGGAGCACAAGTTCGACATAGACCGACTAACTGAGCTTCTCACCCACGATCGTCAGGCTAACCCCAGCCGATACTCGGTGGTGTTGGTGTCGGAGGGCGCCATGTTCGAGGGTGGAGAGATGGTATACCTGGACGCGGAGAAAGATGCCTACGGTCATGCCAAACTTGGCGGGATAGGTGAGATGGTGTCGGCTCAATTGAAGGAACTGTCCACAAAGTACAACAATGGCAAACCGATCGATGTCATTAATCAGAAGTTAGGATATCTCGTCCGCGGCGGCGATCCGGACGCCGTCGATTCGATTGTGCCGATGGCATATGGCAATCTGGCTCTCGATCTGATCCTGAAGGGTATCCACGGACGGTTGGTCGTACTGAAGAACGGCCGGTACGACGATATGCCTGTTGACGTGGTCACCAGCTCGAAGAAGTTCGTCAACGTTGAGAAGTATTACAACATTGGCCGCCTGCGCCCTCATTACAAGAGCTTTGAGATGCAGCCGCAGTTCATCATGACGAGTGAGTAAGGAGGCTGGCCTCTCTCATCGACTGCGTGGACCAACAGATCAAGACCGATGAGGCTTCCATGCAACACGCTTGCTGTTGGCGAGAAAGCGTGTCTATGAATAGATCCCACGCATCTGGACAACGTCGATCACCCGGGTGATAGCCACCATGAAGGCGCCGATCCGCATACTCGTGCGGTTATCCAGGGCCATCTTGAGAACATCGTGGAAGGCCGCCACCATCTTTTCTTCCAACCGTCGGTTGACCTCCTCCTCGGTCCAGAAGTAACCGACCCTGTTCTGGACCCATTCAAAGTACGAGACGGTGACGCCACCGGCATTGCACAGGATATCAGGTATGACCATAACGCCGTTTTTCTGCAGGATGCGGTCCGCTTCCGGAGTAGTCGGGCCGTTAGCGCCTTCGGCGATGATCTTGCAACGTACGCGATTGGCGTTGGCTTCAGTTATCTGATTTTCCAAAGCAGCAGGAATGAGAATGTCGACTTTGGCGTAGAGGATTTCCTTGGGCCGAACCTGCTTCACACCGGGGAAGCCGAGCACCGATTTTGTCTTCTTGACATGCTCTAACAAGGCATGGATATCGATTCCTTCGGGACCGTAAATAGCGCCTGTGACGTCAGAGACATGGGTGAACTTCACGCCCAGTTCGTGCAACGAAAGCGCCGACACCGAGCCGACATTGCCGAACCCCTGTACCGATGCGGTGGCGTTGCTCAGATCAAGCCCGAGATGACCGGCTGCTTCGCGAGTGCTGATCATAACGCCGCGACCGGTGGCCTCAGGCCGCCCGCGCGAACCGCCCAGCGTAACCGGTTTACCGGTGACTACGCCGGGGATGACGCGGCTATCCTTCATCGAATAGGTATCCATGAACCAACTCATCACCTTTGGACCGGTGCCGACGTCGGGGGCAGGAATGTCGACGTCGGGACCAAACAAATCAATCATATCGGCCACGTAGCGCCGCGTCAGACGTTCCAACTCACCCTCAGAAAGCTGCTGGGGATCGCAGATGATACCACCTTTGCCGCCGCCGAATGGAATGTTCACCACGGCGCATTTCCAGGTCATCCAGGACGCCAACGCCTGCACTTCGTCGAGAGTGACATCGGGATGATAGCGAATCCCACCCTTGGCCGGTCCGCGGGCGATGGAGTGCTGGACTCGATAACCGGTGAACATACGATAACTGCCGTCATCCATTCGCACCGGAAGTTTCACAATGGTGCTTCGGCGCGGCATCTTGATAAACTCCAAAAGCGACTTGTCCAGTTTCAGTTTCCGGGCGGCTGCGTCGAACTGTTTCATGACATTGCTGAAAACCGATATCGGGATGGTCGTACTCTTGCGCTGGACGACGCTACGAGGATGTCGCTTGCGGGCGGTTGGTTTCTTGCGGCTGGAGGTGGCTTTGGCCATCGGTTCATTTCCTTCGTCGAGGTCCTTTATCAGCGGGCTCTGGACACCGCGGTCGAGTCACCATCGTAGAATCGCCACAAGCGATCCTGACCGACTTTGATGCCGATGCGCTGGGACCGTTGAACATTCCTGATCATTTCCTGACGGTCTTCAATATAGATGGTGTCGCCGGTCAGATCAAGGTCGTTCTGCTTGGCGGTCAGACCGAAGGCGCGACAAAACTTGCCCGGACCGTTTAGAAGGTTCCGTGGAGAGTCCTTGCCGGAGTTTTGCAGTATCAACTCCAGACCTTCGTCCGGTTCGGCGGCGCGCAACAGAATTGCCGCCGGGCTGCCCTCAGGTTCGGTCACGAAATTAAGGCAGTGGTACATACCATAGATGAAGTATATGTAGGTGAATCCGCCTGGACCGAACATCGGTCGATTGCGTTCGGTCAGGCCGCGGGCCGCATGGCAGGCCGGGTCGTTGCGACCGATGTACGCCTCGACCTCGACGATCCGCGCCGACAACTGACCCGATGGCGCCTTGTACACGATGTACTTTCCCAGGATGTCGGGCGCGACCTCAAGCGTAGGTCGTTGGTAGAATGATCGCGGGAGTTTGTTGATCTTCTGTTCGGGCATGAGACAGTGGTCTCAGGCAAGGAAATCTTCGCTCAGGAACGGGTTGCTCACCCGTTCAGCGCCCACCGTCGTCTGGGGTCCGTGACCCGGCAAGCAGACAACAGTGTCCGGCAGCGTCAGGATTTTCGACCTAATCGACTCCAGCAGAACTTCCAGCGAACCGCCGGGCAGGTCGGTGCGACCAATCGATCCCCAAAACAGACAGTCGCCGCAGAAGAGTCGGTTGTGACGTTCGTCGAGATAACATACGCCGCCCGGCGAGTGTCCCGGTGTAGCCAGCACCTTGAGGGTTATCGAACCGATAGTGATCAGTTGCTCATCATGGAGAACAACATCCGGATCCGGGGCGACAATCGGGTGGCCGACCATGGCCGATACGTTGGCCGACGGGTTCCTCAGTAGCTCTTCTTCACCAGCACCCACATACAGCGGCAGGTCGTATTGGTTCTTGATGGCTTCAACGGCGGCAATATGGTC
>CBDUZQ010000148.1:0-6597 GCA_965371755.1 uncultured bacterium | reverse complement strand
TTTCACACGCTGCACAATATTTGTATAATCTTTACCTCGAGGATTTATGATGCAGCGGGGATGTCAGGAGCGCCAAGGGCTCCTGACCTACAAGACTGGGCTGCTTTTTTTTCGCGAAGCGGCGGGGCTTATCTCCTCCGGCCACAAGTGGTGTTCACGATGCGTCCGATGTTCTGGGCCTGGACAAAGTCGACGGTGCCGAGCAGCGAAACTACGGACAGTTCTCACAAATTGCTAGCATCTTCATCATGACAATTCCCTGTTCCCTTGATCACCCGTTTCTTACAACAATGACCTTGGTGTCACGGAAATCGCAGGCTGTCAACACCATGAAATAGGTGCCTTCGGTAATCCGTTCCCCCTCATTGTTGGTGTAATCCCAAGTGAGTGTGACCGTTCCGGCTGGCGCAGAGCCGGTGAAGCGCTTGACCTCGTGGCCGAATACATTGTTGATAACCAGCGTGTAGTCGCAGGCCTCCGGCAAGGCGAAGGCGATCTCAGTTGACGACCCCTCTTTCATCGGGTCCGGATTGAAGATATTCTCATCACCGCACCCGGCCAGCATAGCCAACGATATCAGGGCTGTTATGAGAAGAGTGGTTCGGTGGTTCATGATGTCTCCTGTATTCATGGTCAAAGGCCAATCAACGCTTGATTAGGCGCCTCAGGAACATGAAGATAAGAATACGCAAGCTGGGTAGGATGTCAAGAGGCATCCGTACATCCGAGCAGGACACCACAAACCAGGCTCTTTTGGCGGGGGATGCCCGAGAATCGTCTTTACGAACAGGCATACTTCTGATAGAGCTCGTCGGAGACCTGGAACGGGTCGGCATGGCCGTGGTACACGTTGTCGACAATAGTGTCAAAGTCTACCTGGTCGGTCAGCCGATCGAGAAACTCCTGTCGGAACCTGTGACTGAGGATGGCAAGGATCTTCTTCTGTATCTGCAGCCGTCGGTGTTCATCGAAGTGGTTGTTTGCTCTGATGAACTCTAAGTGTTCCCTAAGGCGTCCACGCAGCTTATCGACATTGATCCCCTGATTGGCCTGGGTGGTCAGGACCGGCACTGTCCAGGCGTCTTTGGCAGTCTTTCTCAGGTGGAGGGTGTACTTGAGTTCTGCCGCCACACTTTCGGCGCCCTGCCGGTCGGCTTTGTTGACCACCATGATGTCGGCCACCTCTATCAAGCCGGCCTTCATCGTCTGGACGGCATCACCGGATTCAGGCACGATGATCACCACCACCGTATCGCAGGCATCGACAATATCCAACTCCACCTGACCGACGCCGACCGTTTCGATGAGGATGAAATCGAATCCGAAGGCATCCAGCACTACCGAGACGTTATCGGTGGCTGCGGACAACCCACCGGTGGCGCCACGGCTGGCCATGGAGCGAAAGTACACCCGTCCGTCGGTGGGAAACTCGCTCATGCGCACCCGGTCCCCCAACAGCGCGCCGCCCGTAAACGGCGATGACGGATCGACGGCCACAACCCCGACCTTGACACCTTCATTGATAAGTTGACTAACCAGACAATTGACCAGACTGGATTTCCCGGCGCCGGGCGGTCCGGTCAGGCCAATCTTGACAGCCCGGCCGGTTTTTCGGTACAGTTGCCCCAACGCCTCGCGATAGCCCTCGGCGCGATTTTCCACCAGTGTGATCATGCGCGACAGGGCACGAATATCTCCCCGGAGGAATCGGTCGAGTAAGTCCATTGTCACTCGAAGCCGGTAGACAGATTCCCGGCCGTCAGTTTGATGTCTTTGAGGCGGAGCTGTTTGCGCGTGACTTCGTTGTAGGTGTTGTACTCGATGACGTAAGCCAGGTCGACCAGGCAGCCCTTAGATGAAATCTGATGGGCCATCTGACCAAAACCGAAACCGATGACATCAAAAACGGGATCACCCTTACGCACCCGCATCTTCAAATGATTCTTGCCGACTACATACGGTTGTCCTACCACCTCGCAGTTGCGGGTCAGGAAAACGGGTCGCATATTCTGCGGACCGAAGGGTGAGAACTCCTCAAGTGTCTGCATGAGGTGATCATTGATATCGGTCAATTCGATTTCAAGATCGATGTGGAGTTTGGGCGTGATGTCTTCATCGCTAAGGTGGTTAATTGACACCCGTTTGAATTCCTCGCGGAATTCTTTGATACGGTCGTCGCTGATGGACAGACCGGCGGCGTATTTGTGTCCGCCATATTTTATGAGCAAGTGTTCGCACTCTTTCAGCGCTTCACACAAATGAAAACCTGGGATCGACCGAGCCGAACCTTTGCCCACACCATCCGTCACCGAGATCATGATAGTCGGCAGATGGTACCGTTCGACAATCCGACTCGCCACGATACCGATCACACCCTGATGCCACCCCTCGCCGGCCAGAACAATAGCCCGATCGTTTTTGAGATCTACCACTTCATCGATCTGATTCAGGGCTTCTCTAAGCGTGGTCTCATCGATTTCTTTACGACGTTTGTTCTTGTCATCGAGCTTTCGGGCGATCTCGGAAGCGACCTTTTCATCCCGTGTGGAAAGTAAACGGACCGCTTCTTTGGCATCACCCAGACGTCCGAGCGCATTGATACGCGGCGCCAGAATGAACACCACCTGGCCGGTACTGATATCCTTTCCCATCAGGCCCGCAACGAAAGTCAGGGATTTGAGACCCGGTTTGGTGGTGCGAGCGATCTGGCTAATACCGAACTTGGTCAGGACACGGTTTTCTCCAACCAGCGGCACGATGTCGGCCGCGGTACCCATAGCCACCAGGTCGAGATGCTCGTCAAGATCACGCTGATCCTGATTGTGGGCCTGATACAAGGCTTGAGCGAATTTGAAGGCCACACCGACACCGGAGAGTTCATCCGGGTAGTTGTCACCGTCGGTCTTGGGGTTAATAACGGCCGTGGCCTTAGGGATTATCTCACCCGGCTCATGGTGATCGGTGATGATGACATCAAGGCCAACCGAGCGAGCGTATTCTACTTCTTCAATCGCGGTGATACCGGTATCCACGGTGATAATCAGCGTGACTCCACGCGACTTGGCCTCATTGATTCCATCCTCGGACAATCCGTAGCCCTCGACCAGCCGGTTGGGCAGAAAATAATCAACGTTTCCGCCGAGCTTCCCCAGCACCATATATAAAAGGGTGGTGGCCGTGATACCATCGACGTCGTAGTCACCGTAGATGATCATCTTCTCGTTGTTACAGAAGGCCTGGGTGACACGCTGGACGCCATCCCGCATGCCGGTCATATCATAAGGATCTCTCAGATCATCCAACTGCGGATGGAGAAACCGGTTGATCGTTTCGGGACTGTCAAGGCCGCGATTGACCAGAACCCTGACGACCTGATCCGGCAGATCGCACTCAGCCACCAGGGTGGCAACCTGCTCCTTGTCCAGTTCCGGAGCCAACACCCATTTTAATGGTGCGGTCCGTCTTATAAAGCTCATCAGAGCCTCCAGAATTTTGGAGGCTTGGAAAGCAGGAGGTAAGCCGAGTTCTGTAATTCGCCAATGGCGAACCAACAGCCATTTATCTTGATGAACCGGTTGCCCGGCCATTCTATGCGGCCCACCCGGGAATGATAGCGGGGCGAATCAACCCCTCTTCCCTTATTTGGCCTTGCTCCAGGCGGGGTTTACCCACCGTCGATATTACTGCCGACGGCCGTGGTCTCTTACACCACGTTTTCACCCTTACCCACACATGGCGGGCGGTATAGTTTCTGCGGCACTTTCCGTCGGATCACTCCGCCCCGGCGTTACCGGGCGCCCTGATTCTTTGGAGCTCGGACTTTCCTCACTTCAAACTCTCATCTAAAGCGCGACTGTTTCTCCTGCTTTATCAAGCCAATATCTATACACCAAAAAACACTAACATTCCAACAAAAGTTTCCGGCACTTAAGACATACGCCGGTAGTTTGGCGCTTCCTTTGTGATCGGCACCGAGTGGGGGTGCGACTCGGTAACACCGGCTGAGGTTATCCGTATCAACTGAGCCTTTGCAACCAGTTGAGTCAGGTCGGCTGCACCGCATATACCCATGCCGGCTCTCAGTCCGCCCACCAGTTGATGAACCGACTCGGCGAGGGAACCTTTATACGGTACGCGCCCTTCGATTCCTTCCGGCACCAGTTTGCCGGCGTCCTCTTCGGATTCCTGAAAATAGCGATCCTTGCTGCCTTTCGTCATTGAGCCCAAGGATCCCATGCCGCGATAGACCTTGAACGAACGGCCCTCAAACAAAACTGTCTCACCGGGTGATTCTTCCGTCCCGGCGAAAAGCGATCCGATCATGACAGCCTGAGCGCCGCAGGCCAGCGCTTTGGCGACGTCGCCCGAGAAACGCACGCCACCATCGGCCACGACCGGAATGCCGGACTTGGCCGCCGCCGACACCGCGTTCATAATGGCTGTCACCTGGGGTACGCCGGCGCCGGTCACAATTCGCGTGGTGCAGATAGAGCCCGGACCGATACCAACCTTGACACTGTCGGCGCCGGCATCGATAAGTGCCTGAGCTCCGTCAGCCGTGGCTACATTGCCGGCCAATACCGGCACTTCGGGATACTTTTTCTTCAGCGCCGTCACTGCTTTGAGAACGCCCTCGCTGTGTCCATGTGAAGAATCAACTACCAGCAGATCAACGCCGGCATCAACCAGACCCGGCACCCGCTTTTGAATGTCAAGCCCCACTCCAACCGCCGCGCCGACGCGCAACCGTCCCTTATCATCCTTGCAGGCCAAGGGGTATTGAATCTTCTTGACAATGTCCTTAACAGTGATCATCCCCTTCAGGTTCTGCTGCTCATCAACAATCAACAGCTTTTCGATACGGTGTTGGTGAAGCAGGTCCTTGGCCGTGTCCAGATCTGTGCCCTGTGGCACCGTTATCAGCTTCTCATGGGTCATGACTTCCGAGATCGGAACTGTTGGATCGCGGTGGAAGCGCAGGTCACGGTTGGTCAGGATACCGACCAATCGGCCGTTTTCGGTGATCGGGATTCCAGAAATAGAGAAGTGACGCATCACCTCGAGAGCGTCACCGATGGTCTTGTCAGGCGGCAGGGTTATCGGGTCGACGATCATACCGGATTCGGACTTCTTGACTTTGTCAACTTCCCCGGCCTGTGCTTCCGGAGTGAGGTTTTTGTGGATGATACCGATTCCACCCTGACGGGCCAGCGCAATAGCCAGCCTCGACTCCGTCACCGTATCCATGGCCGACGACATCAGCGGGATGTTCATTTTGATCCCGGGCGCAATGGCGGTCGCAACATTCACTTCACTCGGCAGTACATTTGAGTGCGCCGGCAGAAGAAGGACATCGTCGAAAGTAAGAGCTATCTGTTTCAGTATCTCCGTCATATAGAGCCTCTCCGAAGGTCTGTCAGCCGCGATAACCGAACGACCTAGTTGGATACATCCTCATCCCAGAACAGAAGACGGCCGCAATTCTCACAAGTGTGGATGCGGTCAGCTTTCTTGATTTCCTGCACCTTGCGAGGTGTCAGCGCCTTGTAACAGGATCCACAAGCACGCTTCTTAACCGTCACGACGGCCGAACCACCCTTTCCCTTGCGGACACGTTCGTAAACTGAACGAGTAGACCGGGGAATCTGCGTGGATATCCGATCACGCTCCCCTTCTTTGGCCGCCACCTTGTCACCGATGGAATCGATTTTCTCCTGAAGGATGGCCAACTGCTTGGAATTGGTCTCGTCAGCCGAGGCGGATTTGTCTTTGTATTCCGCGATCTCTTTTTCCAGTTCGGTGAGACGTTCATCAGTCTGCAGCAGTTCGGTCTCCTGGTTGGAGATGACCTCTTTGATGGCGTCGATTTGCGCCACCAGGGCGTCGTACTCCTTGTTGGTCTTGATCGACATCATCTGTTGCTGATACTTCTGAAGTTCAGCCTCTTTGGCGGCGATCTCCGACTCAAGGGTCTTGACGGTGACCTTCTTCTCGTTAAACTCGGCAGTGGTGGATTCCAGCCTGGTTTTGGCTTCCTCGATCTCTGTGCGCAGATTATCCATCATGTCGGGAAGATATTCCTTGGAACGTTCCAACTCGCCAAGATCATAGTCGACAATCTGAAGTTTTAACAGTAGTTCGAGTTCGCTGGGCATCACACCTCCTTGCGCCTGAAGCGGCTTATTCATCGGCACCTCAAACGAGAAACGCATCCTCCTGAACCCTCAGGAGAATGCGCTCTCAAGTATCTTGGTCGGGCCGTGCCTCCACCCGCCATTCGGCAGGGTTCGACAGGACAGACTGCGTGTGTTTTGTCTCTTTCTAACCTCTTCATCTTGCAAACTGGGCAATACTGGATTCGAACCAGTGACCTCTCGGATGTGAACCGAACGCTCTAACCAACTGAGCTAATTGCCCAACTGCTTTACTACCTCAAAGATCAAATGGGCCCACCAGGACTCGAACCTGGGACCCGCTGATTATGAGTCAGCTGCTCTAACCAACTGAGCTATGGGCCCAGCCAAGTTTCGACGTCATAACATGATACGGAGGACCGGATAGCTGTCAAGCCGATTTTGAATCCGACGTTTCGGCCAG
>CBDUZQ010000147.1:0-6605 GCA_965371755.1 uncultured bacterium | reverse complement strand
CTATAGCCATGTTGGGGATGATCAGTCTTCCCTCCGCATCCTCGATCCCATGGTGTTTGTAGATAATCGAGCCAACCATCCGGGTGGAATCATACTGATGGGAAGCGAGTTGCCAGCTTGCCGAATCAGGAGCTTGATAAGAGAGTGTACATCCAAAGACCTCAACGAATTCTTGACCATAGGCGGAATCGGTTGCCAGTACGAGACTGAGAATTATCAAAAAGGACTTCATGACTTCCTCCGTCGTTGTGTCATCAGTTAGGGCGCCGGCTTAGCCGCAGGTCGGGCGTCATAGCTACTACTATCCTACGAAAGACTGGATTCCGGGTCAAGCCCGGAATGACGGGGCGGATGGATTCCCGCCTGCGCGGGAATGACACGGTAAAGGGGCAGACTAGGAGGTCTGCCGCCCATACTATCTACGCCCCTTTCACACTCTTCAACAAATCACGCGAGATCACAAGCCGTTGGATCTCGGAAGTGCCTTCGCCGATTTCGCAAAGTTTGACGTCGCGCCAAATGCGTTCGGCCGGGTAAGGACCGGTGTAGTAACCGACTTCGCCCAGAAGTTCGATAGCTTTCGCGGCAGAACGCGTGGCGACTTCGGAGGCGTACAGTTTGGCCATCGCCGAAGTGCGCGAGAACGGAACTTTGGCGTCCTTCATCATCGATGCTTCGTAGATCAACAACCGTGCGGCTTCGATTTCGGTGGCCATTGTTGCCAGCTCAAAACCAATTGCCTGACGGAACCCGATCGGTTTGCCGTTCTGCTTGGTGACAGCGGCATACTTGAGAGCACAGTCGAGCGCTCCCTGCGCCAGTCCAAGAGCCATGGCACCAATAGAGATGCGTCCGCCATCAAGCGTGATCAGCATCTGTTTGAACCCTTCGCCGACTTTGCCCAGGAGAGACTCATCACCCACGGTGACGTCGTCAAAGTGTAGCGTCGCCGTGTCCGAGCCGCGTAGCCCTAACTTGTTTTCCTTCTTACCTACGGAGTAGCCCTCCATCTCCTTGTCGAGAATGAAGCAGCTAATGGTTGGGTCCTTGGGGTCGTCGGAAGTCTTAGCGGTACCGACCGTTGCGATTGCATAAGAAGCGTTCGTGATGAAGCACTTCGATCCGTTGACCACCCACCTGTCGTCTTTGCGTACGGCCATCGTTTTGGTGCCGCCGGCATCGGAGCCGGCTTCAGGTTCGGTGAGACCAAAGGCGAGCATCTCCCCCGCCGCAGCGCGCGGCAGGTACTTCTTCTTTTGCTCATCGTTACCGAAAGCGACAACCGGGAAACAGCCGAGCGAGTTGTGCGCCGCCAGTGTGATACCGGTCGAGCCGCACACGCGCGATACTTCCTCGACCGCGATCGAGTAGCTGACAGTATCAATCGCCTGGCCACCATACTCCTCAGAGATCAACATACTCATCAGACCGACATCGGCCATCGGCTTGAGATACTCAACCGGGAAGCGCTGTTCGAGATCTATCTGGGCCGCTTTGGGAGCGATCTGCTCTTTGATGAACGCCTGTATTTTCTCTCGGTACTCGTGATGTTTTTTCTCAAGCAAGGTCTAGTCCTTCAGTATGTCTCTCGAAATAACCATCCGCTGCGCCTCAGTGGTGCCTTCGTAAATTTCGGTCAGGCGCGCGTCGCGGAAATACCGCTCCACCGGATACTCTTTCATGTAGCCGTAGCCACCATGAATCTGCAACGCCTCATTGACGATGTAGTTGGCCGACTGCGAACAGAACAGCTTGGCCATCGAAGCTTCGCGATGACACGGTTCACCGAGGTCTTTCAGTTGTGCCGCACGGTAGGCCAGCAATCGTGAAGCATCCAGCCGGGTGGCCATATCGGCAATCTTGAACTGGATCGCCTGGAAATTGGCAATCGGTTGTCCGAACTGATGGCGCTCTTTGGAATACTTGACCGCCTCGTCCAGCGCCGCCTGAGCAATCCCGATAGACTGAAACGACACGCCGAGACGACCGGAGTTGAGAATCGTGACGGCCATTCTGAATCCTTCACTCAGACCGCCCAGCAGGTTCTCCTTGGGCACCTTGACATCGGCGAAGCTCACCTCGCGCGTATCGGAGGCTTTCATGCCGCACTTCTTCTCCGATTTGCCCAGCGTGACACCTTCCCACCCCGGTTCTACCACGAAGCAGGAGAGACCTTTATGGCCGGCCTCAGGATCGGTCTTGGCGAAAACGATAAACACGCCGGCCAGGCCGCCGCTGGTAACAAACGTCTTGGTGCCATTGATCAGGAAATGGTCGCCTTTGTCCTCAGCCGTCGTCTTAATCGAGGTGAGATCGGTACCGGCGTCCGGCTCGGTGACACAGTAGGAGCCGACCCACTCACCGGTGACCATGCGGGTCAGATAGTTCTTCTTGAGATGCTCGGAGCCAAACTTGGCAACAATCTCACA
This sequence comes from uncultured bacterium, assembly GCA_965371755.1. GTDB lineage: Bacteria > Zixibacteria > MSB-5A5 > GN15 > FEB-12 > JAJRTA01. The sequence goes on along the minus strand of CBDUZQ010000147.1, from coordinate 4,176 downwards.
GCAGAGCGAATTGTGTACCGAGACCAGGATACCGAATCCCGCACACGCGCCGCAGATCTCTTCGAGGACGCCGCCGAATGCGACCATACTCAGTTCCATGCCGCCGTACTCTTCGGGCGCGGTGAAACCGAGATACCCGAGTTGGCCGGCTTCATCGATCAACTCTCGGGGCGTAATTCCCTTCTCGTCGAACTCTTCGGCGCGCGGGTAGAGACGCTTGTCAGCGAAATCCCGCGCCATCTGTTTAAGTTCGAGATCATCCTCAGAAAGTCTAAAATCCATGTGCATCTCCTCAGGAACTGTAATCGTAGAAACCGCGACCACTCTTGCGGCCGAGATAGCCGGCCTGCACCATCTTTTTCAAAAGCGGACAGGGACGGTACTTGGGATCGCCAAGGCCATCATGCATGACCTCGAGAATTGCCAGGCATACATCGAGACCGATAAAATCGGCCAGCGTCAACGGACCCATCGGATGCGCCATACCCAGCTTCATCACTTCGTCAATCGCTTTGACGGTGCCGACACCTTCCATGTGCGCGTAGACGGCTTCGTTGATCATCGGCATCAGAATACGGTTGGCGATAAATCCGGGGAAATCATTCACCTCGACCGGAATCTTGCCTAACTTCACGGACAGATCTTTGATCAGGTTGAAGGTCTCATCGGTAGTGACGATGCCGCGAATCAGTTCGATCAGCTTCATCATCGGCACCGGGTTCATGAAGTGCATGCCGACAAATTGTCCGGGCCGTTTGGTGGCCGCCGCCAACTGCGTGATCGGCAGCGACGACGTGTTGGACGCAAAGATGGTATCCGGCGGGCAGAGTTCCGCCAACTTCGTGAAAATGTCGAGTTTGATATCCAGGTTCTCGGTAACCGCCTCGATCACCAACTGCGAGTTCTTCGCCGCAGCCAAATCGGTGCCAATGTGCAACCGACCCAGAGCGGCGTTCTTGTCGTCTTCGGTGATCTTTTCCTTCTTCACCATGCGATCAAGACTCTTGGTGATCATCGCCACCGCCCGATCAAGGAACTCCTGTTTGATATCAACCATGTCGACATCGTATCCTTTGGTGGCAAACACCTGGGCTATGCCGTTGCCCATCGTACCTGTCCCAATCACCGTCACCCGTTTGATATCATCTACAGTCATTCTCAGAATCTCCATCACACATTGTTAACACATCTCAATGGCCATCGCCACGGCGTTACCACCACCGAGGCACAAAGTAGCCATACCATTTTTCAGACCGCGATCTTTCAACGCATAGATAAGCGTCGTAAGCACGCGGGTGCCGGAAGCACCAATCGGATGTCCCAGCGCCACCGCGCCGCCGTGGACATTGACGCAATCCCAATCCCAACCGAGCGCCCGGCCGTCAGCCAGACACTGCACGGAGAAAGCCTCATTGGCCTCGATCAGATCCCAGTGGTTGACATCAACGTTCATTTTCTTCATCAGCTTCTGCACGGCGAAGATTGGTGCATAGAACAACAGTTCCGGTTTGGTTCCGGCCACTGCATACTCCACCACACGCGCCAGCGGCGTGAGGTTCTTGTCCTTCAGGTAGCTGCCTGAAACGACAACACTCGCGGAACCACCGTCGTTAAGCCCCGGCGAGTTGCCGGCTGTCACGGTACCGTCCTTTTCAAAGGCGGGACGGAGTTTGGCCAGCTTCTCTATCGAGAGACCAGCCCGGGGACACTCATCGACATTGAAGATAATAGGGTCCTTCTTCCGCTGAGGTACCCCGACGTCGAATATCTCATCGTTGAACTTGCCGGCTTCCTGAGCCTTGACAGCTTTCTGATGCGAGTTTGCAGCGTACTCGTCCTGATCCTCGCGCGAGACGTTCTCCTGCCGTGCTATGATTTCAGCGGCGCAGCCCATGTGGAAATCGTTGAAGCTATCCCAGAGACCGTCGGAAACCATGATGTCGTCGAGCTTCTTGTGTCCCCAGCGCAGGCCGGTCTTGGCGCCGCGCAGCACGTACGGCGCGTTGGACATTGATTCCATACCGCCCGCCACGAACACGTCGGCGTCGCCTGCTCTGATCGCCTGTGCCGCCAGCATAACCGCCTTGAGCCCGGAGCCGCAGACTTTGTTGATAGTCATAGCCGCTGTCTCCGGTGGTAAACCGGCGTTGATCATGGCCTGACGCGCGGGCGCCTGGCCACAGCCACCCTGTACCACCTGGCCCATGATGACTTCGTCGATATCGGCAGCGTCGATTCCGGCCCGTTTGACCGCTTCTTTCACGGCCATAGCGCCGATTTGCGGCGCCGTGATTGACCCCAACCCGCCGTGCAGAGTCCCAATCGCGGTGCGGCAGGCTGAGATAATGTATGCTTCGTTCTTCTCGGCCATTTATCCATCCTCCAGTGTGTTGTTATATCTTTCTTGTCCGGCCTATATAAGCAAAACGATCAAGGAACGCAAGTGAACTCATTCACAATGTCGAGGAACCCGGACTTATTCGTCTTTTACAGCATCAGTCTCACAGTTTTTTTTTGGTTGATGAGACGCCGCACCGTGCTTAAGCTGATACAGACAAAACAGGTAACTAACAATCACTCGGAGGAATCCGTGAAGAAGACAGCTTTTTTCTTGATCCTGATCGTCGGCCTGGCGAGCACTGCCTCGGCCCAACTACCATCGAAGCCTTTCAGCCTTTATCTTCAAGGTGGCGCCTCGGTGCCGCAGGAGGATTTCGGTGATCTGTACAAGTTGGGCTATCATGGAGCCGGCGGAGTGGGCATTTCGATTTTCCCGAAGGTGGAAGCGGTGGGGCGACTCAGCTATCACAAGTATTCCGTTGAGTCGGCAACATCCTTGTTAGATGTCGATTCGCCGGTCGATGTCGACGGCGGGGATCTGACCATGCTCATGTACGGAGCCGACCTCAAACTGAACCTGGGTGTTCTGGTCACCAATCCGTACTTGCTCGCGGGCTACGGCTGGGCCAAATTCGACATCGAGGATGTGACATTCTCGGCGTCAGGTGTTGAACACACCCAGACGTTTGACTCTCATACCGACAACTACTGGATATTGGGTGGCGGAATTGAATTCAGCCGGACGTTCATCGAGGGAAGATACATAACTTTTCTCGAAGATGACGACGACGAAGTTGAGGGCGACAGCAAGAGCAGGTTGATCACAGTCTCGGTGGGTATCAAGCTGTAGCCGGGTCGCTCGTCGGTTCGGCTATTTCGATGCTCGTGTCTAACGGTGCAATGAGATTGCCGTGCCCGGGCGCTTGAAAGCCACTCGTGGCCGCGTGACCTCGCAATGACGATCTGATTATATGTGTGGTAGCTGAGTCTTCAGACTCAGCTACTATGACCCGCGCAATCTGAAGATAATGCAGCCGCAGATAACCAACTCAAAGCAGGGCCGTATCAGCAAGAAAAGTCTTTTGCTTGACCAGGGCGGCGTAATCATCTATACAATAATTCAAGATAGATAGTTCAACACAAGGATGCGTCTTATGAACAAAGTATTGCGGTCTCTTATCGTCACGCTGGTGGGCATGGCCTTGCTGACTGTGTCAGCATCGGCGCAGGTCTCAAGTCCGATCAAACTGTACGCCGGTGGTGGCCTCAGCTACCAGCACAAGCCGCCTGTCTTCGACGATTGGTACAAAACCGGTTACCACTTGATGGCCGGTGTGGGTTACGACGTTGTCCCAATGGTGGAAGCGGTCGGAACCTTCGAATATCACAACTTCTCCAATAACCTGGATGGGGTATTGGGGGGCGACGCCGGTGGCGGCGAGATAAAAGCCGCCATGTTTGGTATCGCCGGAAGACTGACACCAAGCCTCCCGGCCATTCCTGTCAAGCCGTACGCACAGGCCGGAATTGGATTCGCCAAAATCACTCAGAGTGATTTTGATTTCCCGTCTCCGATCAAAGTCGGTACTGCTGAGTTCTGGAACGCAAGGCTTGGATTTGAAGATCAGACGAAGTTCTATTATAGCTTCGGTGGCGGTGTCAGGTACAAGCTGATCCCGAAAGTTAGCCTGTTCGTCGAAGCCCGCTATACGACGATTCAGATCGATGGTGGCGACACCGCGTTTGACAACCCGTTACGTTTCTGGGCAGTGACGGGAGGGGTGCGGTTGTTCTAACGCGATTAGTCATTCCCGCGAACGCGGCGGGTGGCCCACG
>CBDUZQ010000146.1:0-6614 GCA_965371755.1 uncultured bacterium | reverse complement strand
GTGAAGTTGTCAAAAGACGGTATCGTATGTCCAGAACCACGATTCTCAGCCTGTGCTTGCTGGCGCTGATTTTCTTTGCCCGGACCTGGCGCCTTGAGGCGGACCCTCCGGCTACTGTCTCCGGTTCCACCGATATCTACACCGACCCTCCTCAGTACACACTGTTTGCAAAGATGTATGCGCAGGATGGTGATTTCAATCCCTACGATGACAACCGATATGTCTTCTTTCTGAAATCATCGGTCACGGCCCTCGCGACGGTTGTCTTCAAACTGTTCGGAACCGGTATGACCCAGGCGAAACTGATTGGCCTGCTCTACTCGTTCGGTGGGCTACTGTTCTTCTTTTTGTTTTTGCGCCGGACATCCGGACCTACGGCCGGATTGATCTACCTGATATTGATCGGCCTCAACTACAATCAGTTCTTCTACGGACGGTTTCCATTCCTGGAAAACGCCATGTGGTTCTACGCCGCTCTTAGTCTCTTGCTGATAACGTCTGTACGAAAACCGTTTGGCTATGCTGCCGCTGGAATGGCACTGGCTGTGGCTGTCTTTTTCGGAAAGATAATCGGGATTGTGTTCTTGTTTCCGTTTGCCTGCCTGCTTGTTCATGAGGGGTTGACTTCGGGCGACAGGGTGGCTCGATTCAGGGCACCAATCTTCTACGCCTCAGGCTTTGCGTTGGTGTCGTTGGTTTGGGTGCTGTTCAGCTACCTGCCAATGCAACAGGAAGTGGCGGGTTATATCGGTGAGAAAACATTTTCGCTTTACGGAGCGCCCGAAGGATTGCAGTCGTTCGATGACTTCGTGTGGAACCTGGTTTCGTTCGGCGTGAGCACAGAGCTTTTCCCTCGGATGACGCTAGTGGCTCTCTTGGGTGCGACATTTGTCGGCTATTTGTTCTTTCATGCCGGCCGACGAGAAACGTGGAAGGGAGAAGTCGATTCCGTCCCCGGCGGGCATCTTTTCATCGCGGCGATGATCGTGGCTTTCTTTGGCACTCTAATGATCTGGAACTACCAACCACTCCGCTATGAAATGGTGTTGATCTACCCGTTCTGCGGCGCGGCGGCAATTATGTTGTCATACTTGTGGCGGACAAGTTCAGTGAGACAAATCGGCGGCCGGCTTCCCCGACTGTTTCCTTTGCTGATTTTCCCGATTACACTGGTGATTGTGAGCCAGACCTGGTCGGGTCTGGCGGACCGGTTTGGATGGGAATTTGCCTTTGATGATATCAAATACCAGGTGGCAGGGATAGCTGCACTCTTGACCCTCATGATAGTCGCCGCTGTAATGCTGGTTCGCAGGTATGGCATAAGTCTTCCCCGGATAGTGGGTCGAGTAGTAGTGGTGATCGCGCTGGCCGGAACGGTCGGGCAGGGGGTGACCCTGGGCGCCGACTGGTTTAACTGGCCAACTTATACAATGCGCGACAATGCGGCTGAGCTGAGCATGATTCTCTCGCCAAACGCCGTGCTCTCAGGCCCCTTTGCCGCCGCATTGACTCAGGACACTGAACTTGGTTGCGTTATTCATATGTTCGGTGTTGTCGATGTTGATTCCACTTTGTTTGCCCGATACCCAATCACGCATCTGCTTCTGGACGAAGCCAACGAGACACGGGCTCGCAACGATCACCCGTATGTGATGGGCGGCGCGGTTTTGACTTGTGCGTATCGTGTTGGCGTCAAGATAGTCCGGCTGTATCGGATTGCCGGGCACACCGGCAATGAGATCGCCGACAGCTACCAACGGTCGGCGTTTGAGATGGTGATCGATCATTGTCGGTCCGGTAACTCAGGCCTGATGGAGCAATACATGGTGCAGTTTACCCGGAAACATCCGAACAATATGTCCGGATACTTGCTGGCAGCAGAGATTGCCAAGAAGTCTGGTCAGTTTGCCGAGGCAGAACAGTTCCTGAAAAAAGCGGTTGAGTTTTCGCCAACCAATCACAATCTTATCGGTACTTTGGCAATGCTCTACAAAGACTGGTATCACGCCACTGGAGAGATGCGGTATAAGGAATATGCCCTGGAGCAGTTTGGTCGTGCCCTCAAGTATGCGCCGACGTCCAATCGCATGAAGGAAGAGTACGCAGAGCTTAAAGGATTGCATAGTGACGATTGACGAAAATTACAACTTCCTGGTCTCGACGATCGTGCCGGCGATGAACGAGGAAGGTAACATCGAGCAGTTCTGTGAATTGTTTGATAAGATGGCCCAGGCAGCGCCCTTCAGGAACGAACTGGTATTCATCGACGATGGTTCCAGCGACGGCACCCTGGCAAAGTTCAAGCAGGCAGCACAGACATACAGTTTCGTGCGCTTTGAGACCCATGGCCGCAACCTTGGATTGACCGAGGCGCTTCTGACCGGGTTCGAACTCGCCAGGGGTGAGGTGTTCGTTTTCTATCCGGCCGATTTACAGTTCTTGCCCAAAGACATTCCGAACCTGGTGGCCAAGATCGCCCAGGGCGCCGATGTTTGCGCCGGTTGGAAGCAGGGCGACTATCAAAAACCGTTAGTCTCAGGCATTTACAACTGGCTGTCACGAAAGCTGTTCGGATTGAAAATACATGACCTGAACTCCTGCAAGGCGTTTCGGCGGGAAGTGGTGGAGCAGGTTTTCCTCAGACGCGACTGGCATCGCTATCTGGTGCCGTTAGCCTCCGACAAAGGCTTTCTCATCGAGGAGGAGAAAGTGACCCTGTACGAACGCAATTGGGGTAAGACCAAGTTTGGATCTATCTGGCGAATTCCAATTGGTTTTCTCGACCTGCTGGCGGTGAAGTTCCAGATAACGTTTCTGCGCAAGCCGCTCTTATTCTTTGGATCCATCGGGTCGGTAATGGTGATTCTGGGTTTCCTCGTTGGTCTCGTGACTATCTACTTGCGATTTGTCGTGGGCGAGGGATACCGTCCGTTGCTGTATTTGGTCATGCTCCTGGTCGGAGTCGGAACAGCCCTCTTTGTAATGGGCTTCATGGCCGAGGGACAGGTGGCGGTCAAAGAAGAGATGGCCGACCTGCGCAAGAAAATGACGCGGATGATGAAACGGAAGAGTTCCGCGGATGACTCTGACAGTTCTCGTCCGACTTGATGGGGGCTAATCCAAGCCGGAAGAGCCAACCGTAGCTGCACACTCACCATGACCTTCAAGAAAACCCTCACTACTCTACTTAAGATCGCCCTTACGGCGGTGGTCGTGTTTTTTGTCTATCGTCAGGTAGCCGGTCACTGGGATGAAATCAGAAACTACCAGTGGCAGGTCGATTGGGCTATGCTCTTGCTGTCGGTGTTGCTGGGGCTGGGAACGTTTGTCGTCATGGCCTCAAACTGGCAGCGGCTGATCGCAGGCTTCGGGCATCAGGTGCCGTTGAGAAAATCGTTTCGTATCTTCTATCTCGCCGACCTGGGCCGTTACATTCCCGGCAAAATCTGGCCGCTGTTGGGTATTCTTTATCTCACTAAGAAGCAAGGCATCCCACCGGAACGGGCCACAGCTTCATTTGTGCTGGTGCAGATGTTCGCTATCCCGGCGTCGTTGTTGGTGTTTGTGATAGCTCTGCAGTTCGAGCCGCGTATTCTGGTCGATCAGGTAGCAGTGTTGGGGGAAAAGAGCACCTATCTGCTCACCGGTTTGATGTTGGCGTTTTCAGCGGTGGTGGTGTTGTGGCCGCAACGATTACTGGGTATCGCCAACGCTCTTTTGCGTCGTTTGTCGCGTCCGGAGGTGCACTTTACGCTGGACAAAACTGTTGCCCTGCGTCTGTTCGTTGGTTATTGTATAGGCTGGTTTTGTTACGGTGTTGCGTTTTATCTATTTGTCCGGGCGGTGATGCCCGATTCCGGACTGACGCTGGTCGCTGCTGTTGGGATATTCAACGCCGCGTACCAGATTGGCTACCTGGCCCTGTTTGCGCCGGGCGGCTTGGGACCACGCGAGGTAGTGATGGGATTCATGCTGACACCGTTTCTGGGACCGCTTGCCCCGGCGCTGCCCGTTCTGGCGCGATTGTGGGCTATTCTTGTAGAAGTAACAGCGGCCTTGATAGCCCTGATGATACGAAAATGACTCGAGTGACACTGCGTGGCTAAGAAAAAACAGACCAGAAAACCAACTCCCAGACCGGCCCGGCGGTCGTTTGATCCTGAGAGCTCCCCCTGGTTTGCGCCGATAGCGTTCGCGATTTTGTTCGTTGCGCTTTTAGTGTTGTTCGGTGGGTTCGTCTTTTCCGACAAAATGCTCTATGGGTCCGACACCATCCAGGCCGGAATCTACTTCCGTTCCTATCTGGTCGACCACGTTAGTGAGCATGGGAGTGTACCGCAGTGGAATCCTTACATCTTTTGCGGTATGCCGTATGTTGAGGCTTTCCACGGCGACATTTTCTATCCGCTGTCGGTGCTGAAGTTCTTCGGTTCGATTTATCGAATGCTCGGTCTCAATCTGGTGCTGCACATATTTCTCGCCGGGCTGTTCATGTACCTGGCAGCGCGGCGGTTCCGGTTGTCGAAAACGGCGGCGCTGATGTCCGGTGCGTGCTACATGTTCGCCGGCTACCTGATATCGTTCGTGGCGCCCGGGCATGACGGAAAGATATTCGTCACCGCTCTTTTCCCGTTGGTCATACTGTTTCTGGAGAGCGGCTTTCAGGAGCGCGGGTTACGATCTTTTTTCATGTTCTCCATACTCGGTCTCGTAATCGGTGTGATCATCCTGTCGCCGCATCCACAGATGTCGTACTTCACGCTGTGGGTGGTGGCGGCTTATGCCGCCTTCAAGTTAGTGATGATGCTCAGAGACAAAGCCAGTTTGCAGACAACGCTGCGACCGGCAGTTCTGACCGCGTACGCCGTGGTTATCGGTCTGCTGATCTCGGCCATCCAGTTCTACCCGGGGTACATCTACACATCCGAGTTCTCGCCGCGAGCGGATGCCAAGAGCGGCTGGGAATGGGCAACCTCCTGGTCGATGCATGAGGAAGAAGCAGTGTCACTGCTGATCCCGGAGTTCTCGGGAACCTCAAGCCAAACCACTGAGACTTTTTACTGGGGCAAGAACTATTTCAAAGACAACTCGGAATCAGTCGGGATTATCGCGATCTTTGCTGCCCTGATTGGTTTCTTCTTCTATCGCCGTAGAGAATCGTATTTCTTCGGCGGCCTGGCGCTGTTCGCCCTTATTTACGCGCTGGGAGCAACGACGCCATTGTTTTATCTGTTCTACTGGCTGATACCGAAGGTTAGTTCCCTGCGAGCGCCGTCGATGATTATGTTCCTCTTTTCTTTCTCGGTGGCCTTGCTGGCGGGCATGGGTTTGCAGTGGCTGCGAGATTCGCGCAAGGACAAATCCGACGCGCATTCATCGAAGCGGTTCACGTACTTGTTAGTCGGTCTGCCTGCTCTCATGCTGATATTGGCGCTTGTCCTCGCTGTGGGCGGCAAGGGAGCGATGTCCACCTGGTGTTCGCTGTTTTTCGATGAGGCCGGCAGCAGGCATGTTACGCAGACTCTGACCAAACTGGACCTGGCCTACATGAACCTGCCCGCGATTCAGACGGGGGCATGGCTGGCGTTCTTGTTCACATCTTTGGCGGCGCTGTTCATCTGGCTGTACCGATCCGGAAAGGCTGGGATCGCGATTCTATTGGCTTTGATCGCTGTTGTGGCTATTGACGGTATTCGTTTCAATAGCCGCTTTGTGGACACCGTCAACCCCGATCAATTCTGGCGGCCGAGTCCGATCGCAGAGTTTATCAAGCAGCAAAATGACAACTACCGCGTGATGAACATCCAGGCATTGCCTGCAGATTTGTTACCGTTTTTCAGAATCGAGGTCGTGACCGGATATCATGGCAACCAACTACGCTGGTTCGACGAACTGTTGGGCGGGCCGGGTGCTCCGAATGAGACCAACCCCCGTCTGCTGAACCTGGCCTCGGCTGGGTACATCCTGATCCCAACCAATCAACAGATGCCGCCTGGCTACTTCGGGGATAAGCCGGTGACCGAGCTGGCCTCTTTCGGGCAAGCAAAGCTGTTCAAGAATGAAAATGCTCTGCCGCGAGTGTTTCTGGCTGATAAGTTTAGAGTATACGAGAATCGCAGCGACATTTATCCGCTGATTCTGGATGGCGACGAAGACCTTAGAAAGATCGTCTACCTGGAGAAGGAACCGTCACTGCCCCTTGGTGCGGATTCGATGCACACCGACAGCGCCTGGATCGAACACTTCGGTGTTGATTCGGTCGAGATCCGTCTCCACTGTATGAGCAGCCAGTTGTTGGTACTCACCGACAACTTCTACGATGCCTGGCACGTGAGTGTTGACGGTCGCCCGGCTGAGTTGCTGCGCGCCTACGGCACTTTTCGGGCGGTCGAGGTACCCGCCGGCGCCGAGCGCGTTTCGTTCTGGTACCACTCCGAAAGATATGCCGCCGGCAAGACGGTGACCTGGCTGACCCTTATCTACCTGGCCTTGGTGATGGCTGGTTACGTTCTGATACGGCGGCGGCAAGGACGAAAAAAGGAAGAAGCGACTAGATGAGTCCCACCCAGCGCGCCCTGATCATATTCCCTACCTATAACGAACGCGAGAATATC
>CBDUZQ010000145.1:0-6619 GCA_965371755.1 uncultured bacterium | reverse complement strand
CCCTGAATAGCGCCGTGCGTCTTTTCGATCTGGACATGGATACACTCGTCGATCATAACCGTGACGCAGATAGTGTCGACAACCGTTACGTCGCAGTGGTCTTCGGCCGTAACGATCATGCAGTACTCGCCGGAACTGTCGGCATCAAAGCAGATACGACCGGTCACTCCAGAGTAACTGCCGATAGGCGTCACGGTCACGCTCTTCAGGTTGTCGTCCTCGTCGTCGATCTCGATATTGTAGCAGACCTCACCCGGCTCCTCGAGGTAGACAGTGGGGTTGCCGGGAGACGCTATTGTCGGCGGAGCGTTGAAGTCGATAGTTATCGTGGTCGTATCGAATGCGGTCGCGCCGCAACTGTCAGTGGCCTTTACTATGAACCGATAACTGCGTTCACCGGAAGGTATAGGGAAGCAGATGTTGCCTGATCCGGGATCATAAGTGGCCCATTCACTACCGTCGATCAACTCCACCGAGGCCAGATTCCCGTCCTCATCAAACGCATTAGCCGGCCAACAGCGAGTTTCGGGGTTGCATAAGAAGAACGTCTGATCCTCGCCTTGATCCACCACCGGCGGGGTGTTGATGTTGAAACTGACTGTGAAGGAGTCCTCACAGAAAGCACCACAGTCGTCGAGGCACATTATTCTCACCGACACTGTCTGGTCGGCCGTCGGCGTGTAAACCCACTGGCTGTCCACGATTGATCCCGGACCGGTGATGATCTCACAATGGCTGAGGTTCCCGTCGATGTCGGTGGCCGTGACGCGACGACTGACCTGCGTAGGGTTGCACTGGAAGTATGACGTATCGCCGGCGATATCGCACACAGGCGGTGAGTTCAGAGTTACGTCGACCAGTACGGTATCTTCGTCAGAGGCGCCACAGTCGTCCACCGCTCTTAGCACAAAGCTGTAGATCCCGGACGTGTCAGGCGTGAAGCAAATCTGGCCGGCGGCATAGATCCCGACCCCCTCTGTCAAATAACAACTGTCGAGGTTATCATCGGGATCCGAGCATGATGCCGGCCAGCATATTTCAATTGGACCGCACCGGAAAACCGTCCGGTCACTTCCCGCGTCGGCAACAGGTGGGCTGTTTATCTGAACTGTGATAGTCGTGGTGTCGGTGCCTGAGGCGCCGCAGTCGTCGGTGGCGCCAACGATTATCGTGTATTCACCGGATGTGTCGGCGTTGAAGCACACTTCATTGGCAACAGTATCGATTGTTCCGAAGGAACTGAGAAGCTGCTCGACAACTCCGTTGTTGTCAGGATCCGTCACCGTGTACTGCTTGCAGACCGGTCCTGCGTTACACAAGAACTCCTGGGAGCTTCTGACGAAGGCGATGTCGGGAGTCGTGTTGACCGTCACGTTGTAAGTATGACAAACCGTGTCGGCGGTGCCACAGCTATCGGCAACAATGGCGCACACGGTGTAGGTACCGGACTCAGTGACCACGATGCACCACTCTCCGTCAATTGTCACCGTACCATCACCGGACAATCGATTCCAACTGAGGTCATCACCGTCTGCATCCTCGGCTTCAAGCGGGCAGCAGAGGGTGCCGGGTTCACAAATAAAGGTATCCACCGGCGGGGGATCAACACCGACCGGCGGCTCGTTGATAGTTACATCGACAACCACCAAACAGGAATCGGTGCCGCAGTCAGTAGTGGCCACAACCATGATCTCATAGTGGCCGACAGTGTCAGCCGGGAAACAAAGTTGCCCGGAGCCGTAGCTGCCGATCGGGCTGACCTCAACCACGGCGCCGGAGCCGTAGATACCTACATCGACACAAACATCACCCGGCCAGCAGATGAACTCAGTGGCGGGAACCGGACAATCGATGTAGGCAGCCTCGCCGATCTCAACATAGAAAGTCACCTCGCAGGTATCCGCGCCGCAGGTCTCAGAGGCGATCACGGTTATGTTGTACACGCCCGAAGTATCGGCCAGGAAGCACAGTTCACCGTTGGCGTAGGTTCCGTACGAAACAGACACAGAGGCTGTTGCCGGTGTTATCGTCAGTGCCTGGCAAACGGTATCGATCTCGCAGAGGGATACGTCAAAGGGACTGGTCGGACAATCGATCCAGGCTGTCTCACCGAAAGTCACGCAAACCTCAACCGTATCTAATCCGCTTGCGCCGCAAGAGTCAGTCACCCGAAGTACAAACTCGTAGCAACCGTCACCCGTCGGAGTGAAGCAAACCTGGTTGTTTGTAGTGTCAAGACTGCCGTAGCCCGACACCATCAACTCGGTCAATCCGGCCAGTCCGTCCGGGTCGGAAACCGTGTAAGCCAGACAGATCTCCTGCGGTGTACACAGAGAAAGCGATGTGTCGCTACCCAGTGCTATGATGGGATCGGAGTTGAGGGTGATGGTTATTATCACCGTGTCGATGTCTTCCTCGCCGCAGTCGTCAATGGCGTGAAGCGTGAAGACGTACGTTCCCGACGCGGTCGGTTCCATACATATCGAACTGCCGTCGTACAGACCGGGGCCGGAGAAGGCACAGTCGGTCAGGTTGCCGTCGGCATCGCTGCACGAGGCGGGCCAGCAGATCGTGTCCGCCGAGTTGCACAGGAACAGGTTCTGGTCAGGTCCGGCATCCGCTACCGGCGTACTGTTCAAGGTAATGTCGACGTTGATAGTGTCCTCATCAAATTCACCACACTCGTCCTCGATCCGTATGACGAACGCGCTCGAACCACTCGCTGTCGGCGTGAAGCAAACTTGTGAATTACCTTCATCAAGCGCCCCCGAACCCGATACCAGCGTTATGGTAGTTGGACGGGGATCGTCCGGGTCGGTGGCGATATAAGGCAGGCAGATTTCCGCACTGGTGCACAGTGAAATCGAGGTGTCATTGCCGAAAGCGATCTCGGGCGGACCGTTGATATCGAACTGCACCGTGAACTCCGTTTCACAGAAAGCGCCGCAGGAGTCCTCGCAACGCAGCGTTACCGTTACCGTCTGGTCTGAAACCGGCATGTAGCACCAGTCGTCGCCGACCAGCGATCCGGGACCGCTGACGATCTGGCAGAAGGCCAGATTGCCGTCGGCATCGGTGCCATAGGCCGGGAGGCAGACCTGGGTGGCGGTACACTGGAAGATCAGGGTGTCGTTGGGCACGACGCACACCGGGGTGGAGTTGATCGTGACGTCGATTTGTACCGTGTCGCGATCAGTAGCGCCACAGGCATCGGAGGCCTCAATGATGAACTCGTACACTCCGGATGCACCGGGCGTGAAGCAGACATTGCTTCCGTCATAGCTTCCCGGTCCAGCCACCAGGGCGCATCCGGTCAGGTTACCGTCGACATCGTCACATGACACCGGCCAACAGATTTCTGTCGGTGTGCACTGGAACAAAGCTTGGTCGCTACCGGCATCAGCCGTCGGCGGTGAGTTCAGCGTGAAGTACACCGCCATGGTGTCAACAGTCTCAAGGCCACAGAAGTCGGTTGCCTTAAGAATAAACTCGTAGTTGTATGTTCCGGTCGGGGTGAAACAGATCGATGATCCGTCAAACGTGCCGGGGCCTTCGATAAGTTCCACCGAAGTGAGATTACCGTCAGGATCGGAAGCGCTCGCCGACCAGCAGATTTCCTGAAGCGTGCAGTCGAAAACAGTCAGGTCGTCACCGGCGTCGACAATCGGCGACTGGTTGATTTGGATTGTAACCAGGACGGTGTCGACATCCTCAGCGCCGCAGGCATCGGTCGCCTTCAGGATGAACTGGTACGTATCGGACACCGGAGGCACAAAACATATCCTGCTCTCCACCGTGTCCAGCGTGCCGATGGGTGACAGCAGTTCCACCGAGGTGACGTTGTCGTTGCTGTCAGTGACCGTGTAATACTGGCAAACGATCCCCGAGGCGCAGATGAAATTCGTGGTGTCGCCGCCAAGATCTACTATCGGTGGTGAGTTCAAGGTGATGTTGTAGGTCATCGAAGTGGTATCAGCAGCGCCACACGAATCGGTGACCTGCACGACGATCGAGTTGCTGCCGTCCGTGGCGTTGAAGCACCACAAGCCGTCGCCGGTGACACTGCCGTCACCACTGAGTCGACTCCAGGTCAGATCGTCGCCATCGGGGTCGGTAGCCTCAAACTGATAGCATATTTGCGCGGCATCACAAAGGAAGGTATCCACTGGCGGCGGATCAGTTGCTACCGGCGCGGAATTGGTCGTCACATCAACCACTACCAAACAGGAATCGGTCCCGCAGTCAGTAGCGGCGACAACCAGTATTTCGTAGTGGCCCGAACTGTCGGCCGGGAAGCAGAGGTTGCCCGAGGCATAGCTGCCGATTGGGCTGACCGTTACCACTGCCCCGGAACCGTAGATTCCAACCGGGATGCAGACAGTTCCGGCTTCACAGATAAACTTCTCCTGTGGCGCCGGACAATCGATCTGGGCGGTCTCGCCGATCTCGACGTTGAAGGTCAGTTGACACGTGTCGTTGCCGCATTCAGCCTCGGCTACAACTGTGATAATGTATGTCCCGGTCGTGTCAGCCTGGAAGCAGAGTTCGCCGCTGGCGTAGACGCCGTACGAAACATACACAGTGGCCGACGTTGGAGTAATGTTCAATCCGTGGCAGATGTTGTCGGCCTCACACAGGGAGACATCGATGGGATCACCGGGGCACTCTATTTGAGCCACCTCGCCGAACGACACACAGACGGTCACCGTGTCGAGCGCAATCTCACTGCACGGATCCGTCACTTGTACGACAAAGTCGTAGCAGCCGTCGGCCGTCGGCATGAAGCAAACCTCGTTGGCCGCCGTGTCGATGGCGCCGCCACTCGGGCCGGTCACCAACATCTCGGTCAGACCATTCATACCCTGCGGGTCGGAGACAGTGTAGTCGATGCAGATCGGCTGAGGAGCGCAAAGCTGCAAAGTTGTGTCATTACCGAACACGATGGTTGGAGCATCGTTCAGCGTAATATCATAAGTCAGGCCGGTCGTGTCGGCCAAGCCACAGGAATCAGTCACTGCCACCGTCGCGCTGTAGCTGCCGGAGCCGGTCGGTGTGAAACACCAGAGGCCGTCCGATGTGAGTGAACCGTCACCGGTCAGCAGGCTCCAAATCAGGCTGCCATCCTCGGGGTCGGTAGCCTCGAACTGGAAGCAGACCTCTTCGGGATCGCATTGAAACAACGGAACGGGACTCGACGGGTTGGTCGCCACCGGAGCGGAGTTGATGGTTAGATCATACAAGATATTTGTCGTATCTGTCGCGCCGCAAGAGTCAGTGACTACTACGGCGGCACTGTAGGTGCCGGTAACAGTCGGCGTGAAACAGAAGTGTCCTTCCGGCGTGATCGTACCCACACCAGCGAGATGCGTCCAGACAAGCGGACCGCCGTTAGGATCGATAGCGGTGAAATCATGACACAGTTCGGTCACCTCACACATAAACATGGTAACGTCCTGCGGATCGGTCGCCACTGGCGGGTCGTTGTCGCTGACTGTCACCACTACGGTATCAAATGCCTCGAGACCGCATGCATCGACAGCATGAATCACAAAGGTGTTGGCGCCGGCCATCGAAGGGCTAAAACAAATCTGGTTGCCCACCAAAGCGCCGGGGCCGGAGTACAGTTCAGTCAAAACGATATTGTCATCCGGATCGGCGAAGGATACGTCGAAGCAGAGTTCTTCCCAGACGCACATGAAAGCTGCAATGTCCTCACCGGCATCAGCGGTGGGGGCATCATTCAGATCGACTGTTACATAGGCCGTACCGGAACCGATGTTGCCGCAGGCGTCCTCAGCCGTGACAGTGATTGTATACACGCCGGAGGTGTCGGCATAGAAACAGATGTCGGCGGTCGTCGCGGAGGGAACCGTGCGGGCAGCAAAAGCGTCAATCTCCAGATTCCCGCTGAGACACTCAACCTTGAGTTCATCGAAAACGATGCCATCCGGAAGGTCAAAGGTTATGCCGCCAATACCGGAACTAGCTGAGCCACCCGGAACGGTGCGGGTAACCGTGTGTGCCACGGTACCATCATCCATGAAGGTGAGCGTCGCGGTTCCGCCACCGTTAGTGTTGGTGAACACAAAGAAATCAGTGTTGGAACCATGACAGGCAGTAATCTCCTGATCGAACCCAACGATGCAATTGTCACCAGATGAGAAAGCCACCGATCCGTCGCCGTCACCACCGTCCGGTCCACCCGGACCGGCTGCTGTGAAAGTCAGGTCGGTCGGTTCATTCAACATGTGATCAGCCGAATTGCCCGGCTCCAGCCCATTCGGGAAGGTACCGTAGTCCAAAACGGTGGTGGCATAAACGAAATTCGGTAGCGTCACAGCCACCCCGGACTGTGAGTTTACCGGCGGCACAAAATCACTCGCCGTGTACAGCACCGTACCCGGTGCGCCGCCGCCTATCTGCGTTATGCTGCCGCCGAGTTGGTTGATGCGGCCAATCTGATCGAAATTGGCCAGCGTGCCGGTGTAGTCGCCGTGGTTTGTAGTCACCGAGGTCACGTCGCAATCATTGTCGATAATATCCACCGGCAGGCAGATCTCAGCCGGATCGCAAAGAAACAGAGAGCTGTCATTGATGGTCACCACCGGCGCGCTGCTGA
>CBDUZQ010000144.1:0-6717 GCA_965371755.1 uncultured bacterium | reverse complement strand
GTAAAACGCAAATATATCACATTTCGCGTGAGATTAAAGTAAAAGATACCACTGACAAGTACCGTCAGTGGAATCGCGCCGGGGGCAAAAAAACCATCGCCACAATATCGACAGAATCAACGGAAATCAATCGCGAATTCCAGCCGCAAGGGCCAAGACAGTATGGGGCAGCTTCTCGGATCGCGATTGCGGCGATTATGAAAGGTTCTGCATATTCGAAGGAGGTGGCTGCTCCGGCGGCAGTGAAGACCTGGAAGTTCATTGTAACCGCCCGAATAGTCACATATCACGGCGGTGTATTGGCTATCCTAAAAAACTCAGTTGGCACATACATTGCTTGCCATAGAAGTGGTTTGTTATAGCATTAGGAGATTGTTGATGAAAACACTTGTTCTGATATTTCTCGCTTCGATAGTTGCCGCCACCTCTGCCTTTGCGGTTCCATCGCTGCAATTGTATATCCCGGGTGGGGAATACGACGCTGCCAGCGAGACCTGGTATACTACGGCACAAGATTTCGAGCTTTGGGTGGTCGCGGCCGGTCTTGATCACGGAACAATTTATGACATCCATCTGGTGGCATCGCTGTTAGGTCAAACTCCGACCGATGGCGCCTTGACTATTACGCCCGAGGGGGGTGTTGGCACGACCTATAACGCGGCTGACTACGCTTACGGTACCCCGCCGGAGTCTGACCCGATGCCGGGGCACGGAGTGTTTCCAGCGGACTATGTCGAGATGTTAGTGGCCAGCCAGACTACCTCCGGGCCGTTTGTAGACGTTCAGGACTATGTGCCCGGCGGCGATGGCGGCACGAACCTCTACGGTCAGATATTCAAGTTCGACATCAGCACGACCTACAACGGCGGTGTCCATTTCGATTCCTATGGGTTCTACAATGACCCGGATGGTCGACGGATCTTCGCCCCGTTCTCACACGATGCCCAGACAGCGATACCGGAACCGGCTACCGTGCTGCTTCTGGGAATGGGTTTGGCAGCGGCCGGTTTGGTGCGACGGCGTAGGAAGAAGTGACCCTTCTGGATTTATGACGACAACAGCGGCTCCTCGGAGCCGCTTTTTTTGTGTGTAACCTCCGGCATCCCAAAAAGTGTTTGACCCGCCATCGGTTTTGGATGATTATGTAAGGGGATAGTAAACGATGCCGGTTGAGTTTCAGACTGGTTCCAACCTGGAGCGCGCCTTTGGGCGCCTTGAATAGAACCCGATGGATTTGCTGAGCGCGCGTATCATCTGAGGAACAGATACCTGTCGGATCGAGACATTATGGCCGTAAAGCACTCTAATTTCGTTCATCTGCACACACACAGCCAGTATTCGCTGCTGGATGGCGCCTGTCGGCTTGATGAACTGATAGCCCTGGCCCGTGAATTGCGCATGCCGGCTCTGGCTGTAACCGATCACGGCAATATGTTCGGCGCCATTGAGTTTTACATCAAAGCTAACCGCGCGGGGATCAAACCGATCATAGGCATCGAAGCTTACGTCGCCGGGGGCAGCCGCTTCGACAGGCAACCCTCGAACAAGTATCCCGACGGCGGGTATCATCTCGTTCTTCTGGCCCGCAATCTGATCGGCTACCAGAACCTTATCAAGTTGTCGACGGCCGGTTTTCTGGAAGGGTTCTATCATCGTCCCCGCATCGACAAGAAGCTCTTGCGCGAACATGCCGAGGGATTGCTGGCCAGTTCCGCCTGTCTCAAGGGGGAGGTGAACTGGCACCTGCTTCGCGGCAACACCGAAGCAGCGGTGGCCACAGCCCGAGAGTATCAGGATATCTTCGGTGAAGATGGGTTCTACCTCGAGGTTCAGAATCACAATCTTGAACCGGAGTTGCAAATACTACCCAAAATCGAGGCGATTTCGCGCGAAACCGGTATCCCGATGCTGGCCACCAATGACTGCCACTATCTGAGGCAGCAGGACTATGAGGCGCACGATGCGCTCTTGTGTATCCAAACCGGCAAGTTAGTCGAGGATCAGGATCGGATGCGTTACAACACCGACCAGATCTATTTCAAAACGGCTGAGGAGATGGAGCAGGCTCTGGGCGATTTCAAACCGGCCCTGGAAAACACTATCAAGGTGGCGGAGGCCTGCAATCTGGAGTTGGAACTGGGGCAACTCAAGTTGCCGATCTATCCGATACCAAAACAGTTTGTAGATTCGGATGCCTACCTGGAACATCTCTGTCGCGAGGGTCTCAAAGAACGTTATGACGAGCACACTGACGAAATCGAGACGCGTCTCAAGTACGAGTTGGGCGTTATCAAGAAGATGGGCTATGCCGGGTATTTCATGATCGTGAAAGATTTCTGCGACTATGCCCGCAGCCGGAAGATCCCGGTGGGGCCGGGACGTGGTTCGGCGGCCGGATCGTTAGTGTCATATGCTCTCAAGATCACCAATATCGACCCCATCCGGTTCGAGCTCTTATTCGAACGGTTCTTGAATCCGGAGCGGGTATCGATGCCGGATATCGATATCGATTTCGCCGACCGGGGCCGCGACGAGATCATAAAGTATGTGATCGAGAAGTACGGTGAAAAGAATGTCTGTCAGATAATCACCTTTGGTACTATGGCGGCGCGAGCGGTGGTGCGCGATGTCGGTCGCGTGCTCGCCATACCGTACGGCGAGGTGGACAAGATCGCCAAAATGATTCCGCCGCTGGCTGATATGACGCTGGAGAAAGCGTTGACCCAGACGCCCGAACTGGCCAAACTGGTCGAGACGGATCAGAGGATCAAGAAGCTCATCGATTACTCCCGCACACTTGAGGGACTGGCCCGACACTGTTCCACTCACGCTGCCGGGGTGGTTATCGCACCATCGGCGCTGACTGACTATGTCCCGCTGTTCAAGGGTAGCAAGGACGAAATCACTACTCAGTTCGATATGAAAATGGTCGAGAAGATCGGTCTGCTGAAGATGGATTTTCTTGGTCTGCGCACGCTTACGGTGATTGATGATGCCGTCAAAATGATCGAGAAGAACCATCCCGACACAAAGCTCGACATCAACGACATTCCGCTCGATGACGCCGATGTTTACAAGCTGTTCGCGACCGGCACGACCATCGGCATCTTCCAGTTTGAATCGTCGGGCATGCGTGAGTATCTGCGCAAGCTGAGGCCTGAGAATTTCACCGACATCACGGCGATGAACGCGCTGTATCGCCCCGGACCTCTGGACTCCGGAATGATCGATACCTACATCGAGCGCAAGCACGGCGCCGCCAACATTCGCTATCTCCATCCGGAACTGGAGAAGATTCTCAAGGACACCTACGGCGTAATCGTTTTCCAGGAGCAGGTACTCAAGATCGCCAACACCCTGGCCGGTTACAGTATGGGGAAGGCGGACCTTTTGCGCAAGGCGATGGGCAAGAAGGACGCCGCTTTGATGGCCGAGCAAAAGCGGGAGTTCCTTGACGGCGCCGCCGCGCACAAGATCGATAAGAAGATCGCCACCGAGATGTTCGAGCAGATCGAAACTTTCGCCCGCTACGGTTTCAACAAGGCGCATGCCACCTGCTACGCCTACATAGCGTATCAGACCGCCTGGCTGAAGCATTACTATCCGCGCGAGTTCATGGCCGCCTTGATGACTTCCGAAATCAACGTCAGCGACCGAATCTATGCTCTGTTGGAAGAGGCTCGCCGTATGCAGATCAAGGTGCTGCCGCCCGATGTGAATGAATCGACCATCGATTTCACCGTGGTCGATGGTAGCATCCGTTTCGGTCTCCAGGCGGTCAAGAACGTCGGGGTTGGCCCGGCTCGGGCTGTTGTCGACGAGCGTGTTGACAGTGGACGTTACGCCGACCTGGCCGACCTGGTCGGACGAGTGCCGATCAAAGCGATCAACCGGCGGACGCTGGAGTCATTGATAGCCGCCGGTGCGTGCGATAGTCTTGGGGGCTATCGATCCCAGAAATTCGAGTCTGTGGAGGCGATGCTGGACTATGGGCATCGCGTGTCCGAGTGTTCAGCCAGTCATGATTTGTTCGCTATCGATGGAGCCGTGGCCGACCGCGTGGCGCCGGCTCTGCCGGCAGTGGCCGAATGGTCCACCGGTGAGAAACTGGCCAAAGAAAAAGGCACTCTCGGGTTCTACGTCTCCGGTCATCCGCTGGACAAGTATCGTGATGAACTCAACTGCTTTGCGACTTTCCGAGCGGCCGAACTGCAGTCGGCGGCTGACGGTCGCGAGGTTATAGTGGGCGGGATTGTAGCGGCGGTGAAAAGTATGGTCGACAAGAAGGGCAACCTCATGGCCTTTGTGACTATAGAGGATTTCACCGGTTCGGTTGAACTAATCCTGTTTTCCGATTGTTACGAAAAAAGCCGCGAGGCCACTCAGGTGGATCGGATGGTCCTGGTGACCGGGCGGGTCTCAACTCGTGAGGGTGAGGCGCCCAAGATCATCTGTTCCGACGTGGCGCCTTTGGAGGAGTTGACGGAACGATTTGACTGCCAGCTCGTTATAAAGATCGATGTCGATTGCTCCGATAAGACTTTGGACAAGGCACTGGCCATCCTGAAAGAGTTCGAAGGAGGCACTCCGGTCTTACTTGCCGCTCGACAAAATGGATCAGAAGTGTATATTAGGTCCAATAAGTATACTGTAAGACCGGATCTCCGGTTGCTGGACCGCCTCAAAGAGTTGCTTGGCGAGTCTGGAGCTTACTTGAGGCCGCTGAAGTAGATTGACAACAATGCTGAACAGATTGGGAATATTGATGAAACATTGGCCAACCGCCACTATCGCTGCGCTGCTGGTTTTCGCCATGATCTTTACTGCGATGGCCGGCGACGACAAGAAAACAGACACCAAAACGCCGTCCGATAAATCCAACGGAATAACTTGGCTATCGTACGATGCCGGGTTGGTTAAGGCCAAGGCCGAGGACAAACATGTTTTCATCAATTTCACAACCAGTTGGTGCGGGTGGTGCAAGAAGATGAACAAGACCACTTTCATTGAACCTGAAATCGTCGACCTGCTCAGCAGCAAGTTCGTATCAGTCAAAGTTGATGGTGACTCCAAGGAAGAACTGGACATCGACGGATACAAAATCACCGAGCGTAACCTCGCCCGTAGCGAGTTCGGTATCAGATCATACCCAACCTATTTCTTCTTGAAGCCGGATGGCGGCAAGCTGGGCGCGGCCCGTGGGTATCAGTCAAGAGAGCAGTTGTCGCAGTACCTGACCTACGTAGCGGAACGCAAGTACGACACAACCAAGACCCAAGTCCATTCTGAAAAGGGTGACTCCAGGTAGCTGTTGACATGGGTGGCGAATTTTGAGCCAGGCTGTTCACGCTATTCACCCATGAAAGCCGGTAATCAAAAAAATGTGCAGGTTTGAAGGACTCTCCATTATGACAAGAATTACTCCAGTGTTCGCTGTGATCTTGATACTTTCTCTGTTCTCCTCGTGCGGCGGTGATAGCAGTGAAGCGGGTCAGCCTGATCAGCAGATCAAACCGGCGTCTCAAACGACTACCCAAGTCAACCCCAAGTCTGATATCATTCGGTTCTCGGCCCTGGACATAAACGGAAAGCAGCGTAGCTCCGAGGAGTGGATCGGCCAACAGCCGGTGGTGATAAATGTCTGGGGTACCTGGTGCCCGCCGTGCCGTCGGGAGATTCCTGATCTCATTCGGCTCTATGAAGAATACCACAGCAAGGGTGTCGAGATGCTTGGACTGGCGGTCCGTGACACTCCGCAACAGGTGGAGGGATTCGCCGCCAAGAACGATATGAAGTGGGTCATGCTGATGGGCGAGCGTCAGAATATGTTAACCCTTGGTTCCATCAGGGGGGTACCGACAACCATTTTCCTGGACAAGAACGGCAAGGAATTGAACCGGTTTGTCGGTCCTCGCGACTACGATACGTTCAAGGCCGCTTTCGAGTCGATACTATAGACCACGAGATGAACGCTACCCCACCAGGAGTGAAACATCTGGTGGGTTCTTCGGTTGGATATCGTTGGATACGAGGCGTAGCAACATGTTCTCCGGAAACCCAGGGCAAGCCCTGGGCCACCCGGCCACAAAAACCTGGAGCAGGCCATGGGTATAAGCTACAAAAGCATTCCCTTCCATCTGTTCTTGACAACCTTGTTTGGGTTGTCAATGGCCGGGCACGTCTTTCCAAATCCTCTTGATCACAATGGACCTCTTGATGAGAGAATTGTCAACAAGGAAGAACACTATCAACACCATAGACAAGAGACCACGGGTCAAACCGAAAACGTCCAGTGGATTATCCTGCCCGATAAAGTCTGTCCCTACAGAAACACTGATTTCGAAGCAGAGTTATCGGACCGATCTGTAGCGTATCCGGAGACTATCGAGGGGCGTATCATCCACGACGACAAAACGGGAGATTGGATCGAGTTCGAATTAGATGGAGAACATGTCGTTCTGCCGCTGGCGCTGGTTGTCCGCAAGACAGAATCAGGGGAGGACGATTGCTATTCCAGAATCGGATCGGAAGTTCTTGGCAGGAACACTCCGCTGCCTCTGGAATATGTTCCCGGCGATCTGACTAAGCTCAATCAGAAGTGGAATTTCCATGGTTCTGACTACCCGAAATACCTGCGAGCAGAAGCAGTTCAGACCATTGAGGCCATGCTGGAAGAAGCAAGGAGAAACGGTATCCATATCAGGGTGTTTTCGGCCT
>CBDUZQ010000143.1:0-6793 GCA_965371755.1 uncultured bacterium | reverse complement strand
TATGATCAAAGTCGAGAACCTCACCAAGCGTTTTGGCGACATTACCGCCGTCGACGGCATCTCCTTTGAGATCAGCCGGGGTGAGTCATTCGGTTTTCTCGGACCGAACGGAGCGGGTAAATCAACGACCATTAACATGCTGGCTGGTGTTCTTGAACCGGACAGCGGCAGCATCTCTATCAACGGCGCTTCCGATCCGACCCGCAGCAAAGTGCGACGTTCCCTGGGAATTGCTCCGCAGGCGCTGGCCCTTTACGAAGAACTCACCGGCGAGGAAAACATAGCCTTTTTCGGACGGCTCTACGGTTTGTCGGGCCGGAAGCTACGCGAACGGGTGAACTGGTCGCTGGAGTTAGTCGGGTTGTCTGAACGACGGCGGCACCGCGTCAAAACGTATTCCGGCGGAATGCAGCGGCGGCTCAACCTGGCCTGCGGTATGGTGCATGACCCGCAAGTGCTGCTGTTGGATGAACCGACCGTTGGGATCGACCCACAGTCGCGCAATCTGATTTTCGACAAAGTTGAACAACTCAAGAGCGAGGGACGAACGGTCCTCTACACTACGCATTACATGGAGGAGGCCCAGCGGCTGTGCGACCGGGTGGCCATCATCGACCTGGGTCGCATCCTCGCGGTAGACACGGTTGACAACCTAATTGCCGAGCATGGCGGCGTGTCGGTTATCGAGGCGGAACTGGCCGCGCCGCCGAAGGATCCATCGTCGCTGCCGGGCACCCTTGACGGTACTTCCTTGCGCATTGAGACTGACAACGCAATGGCCACGGTGGCCGAACTGACATCGACCGGACATCGCTTCGTAACTATGCGCATCGACCGGGCCGATCTTGAAGCTGTGTTTCTCAACCTGACGGGACGGAGGTTGCGCGACTGATGAGGATCGTGATCACTCTGGCTCTAAAGGACCTGCGTCTGTTGTGGCGCGACCGGTTCGGCCTGTTCTGGGTGCTGGCCTTCCCGCTATTGATGGCTCTTTTCTTTGGCTCCGTATTCTCAAGTGGATCCTCGAATCGTGCTGCTATGAAGATCATGGCCGTCGACCAGGCGCAAACTGAGTCGTCGCGTCTCTTTTTCGCCCGACTGGACAGTTCGGCAGCCCTGACAGTTGTTGAGTCCAGCCCGGATTCGGCTCGCATGTTAGTGAGGCGGGGCAAAGCAGTGGCCTATGTGATCGCGCATCCCGGTTTCGGTTCGCTCGGTAGTATGTTTGGCGGCGACTCTGCGTCGCTGACGGTTGGTATCGATCCCTCACGCAAAGCCGAAGCCGGGTACCTTCAGGGTCTGCTCACCAGAGCCTGGTTTTCGCTGCTGCAGGATCAGTTTTTCAATCCTTCGACGGCGCGTGAGCAGATCACATCGGTTCTTGATCAGATCGAACATGACAGCAGCACGTCATCCGAGCAGCGAGATGTGCTCACGAGCTTCTTCGGCAGTCTGCACGATTTCATGGGTGAAATGGATACGGGAGTTCTGGCTGGTGATTCTTCCGGCGAGACGACTGCGATAGCGGGACCAAAGATAAAGATCGAAGATGTCGCCAGGGAGTCGGTGGGACCACGTTCAGCATGGGAGATCACTTTCCCACAGGCGCTCATGTGGGCTTTGATCGGATGCACGGCGGCCTTCGCTATCTCAATCGTCACCGAACGTACGCGCGGGACGCTCTTGCGATTGCGACTGGCGCCGCTCAGACGTTCGCAGATATTGGCCGGCAAAGGGTTGGCCTGCTTCCTCTTCTCGGTTGCTGTCTGCTGTCTGTTGTTGCTACTCGCCAAACTTATCTTTCAGATTCGGACGCCTGACCTGCTGCTGCTGGGGATGGCGGTGCTGGCCTGCGGTGTCTGTTTTGTTGGCTTGATGATGCTGATCAGCGTCCTGGGTAAAACCGAGCAAGCGGTCGGCGGCGCCGGTTGGGCTATCTTGCTGGTGATGTCAATGACCGGCGGCGGCATGGTGCCGCTGATGGCCATGCCGAAATGGTTACTGACGGTAGGTCATATCAGTCCCGTCAAATGGGGGATACTCGCCCTGGAGGGCGCCATCTGGCGCGACTTCAGCTACGCCGAGATGGCGCTGCCGCTGGGTGTGCTCGTCGGTATCGGCGTGGTAGCGTTCACGGTCGGCGTTGTGGTTTTCAGACGTGTTCATGGGTGACGTCCAGCCAATACGCTCACGGCGAAAGTACTCTCTTGAAAGTCAGTAGCGACTCAACAGTGTCCTTCATGTTCGTCGGCTGGCCAACCATGAGTTTGTCCTGGCGGCCATAGTATTCGAGGCAGGTGCCGCAAGATAGGATCTCAGTACCGGTAGCCTCGAAACTTTTCATCAGATCGTTCGCGGGCGATCCCTCGGTGGTCAGGAAGATACCGCTGTTGAGACAGATGATCCTGGCCGGGATCATCTGTGAGTCCCAAAGCGTATTGAGAAACGCCATCATCAGTTTCTCACCCAGATCGGGCTCACCATCCCCGATACCAGACGACTTCAGTACCAACAGCAATCCTTCGTTACGATCCATAGATGTCGCTCCTTCTCATGCCGTATACGATTGCGCCGGGCGCAATGGACAAATCACAATCCTGGTGAACATACAGAACCAACTGCAGATGCACAATGGAAACCTGCCCGGTCAGGCGGCGCACAACTCCCAGGGAGGGTCAGCTCGGTGTTGTGGTGGTCGAGTCTTCAGACTCGGCCACGAATAGATCAAGACGCGCTCGACCCACCGAGTCTGAAGACTCAGTGGGCACAAGGATAGGAATCGGACTGCGCCAAAACAACAAGCCCCCGAGTCAGGGGGCTTTGTGTGCGAACTTGTATGCGTGTCGTCTTCTACGCAAACGACTTCAGCGCTTCATCGCGACTGTCGTAATGCTCGAACACCGAGATCAGCCGCGTGATAGTCAGGATCGATTCGATCTTGGTGATATTGGCCAACACCAGTCGGCCACCGGCATTCTTAACCGTCGTCAGCGCCGAGATTAACATTCCCAGCCCGACGGAGTTGACCCAGTCGACTTTGGAGAGGTCAACCACGATGTTCTTCTTGTTCTGGTTGATATACTCGTGCAGCTTGCCGTGAAACATGGTAGTCTCTTCGCCGCCCATAATCTTGCCCGAGACATCCATAACAACTATGTCGCCCAACAGTGAGTCTTCAAACTTCATCGGGATTCCCCTTATCCTATGGCTTCACCTTTTCTTGCCTATTCACGGACGCCCGTCCCTCGCCTGCCTCGCATGACAAACAAGGATGAATTGCGTCCACATATCCATTCACTTGAGAGAAAAATAGGCCTTCGCTCTTCAAAACACAAGTTGTTTTCTGGGTGCTGATAGTCACCGATGGAGAAGCTGAGGGACAACCGAAAACAGTTGTGATGACTGGCGTGAAACACGATAATAATACAAACGGACAATCCGAGGAAAGGAGCCTGATTAGGCTTTGAACGACAAGTCTGCAAGTGCTGCAATCTACGGCGCTTACTACCTGACGCTGGCGACGTTTCTGGTCGCATCTTACCTTCCAGAGTATCGGGTTTGGGGGTTCAACTGGTGGGCGTATTATCCCGACTGGGTCCGGTGGGGCCTGTTCGGGCTGGGGGTGATTGCGCCGGCTGTTCTGAGGTTCTTCCCACAGAATGAAATGGATGATTCGGACCACGCGACTATGACAGCCGATAGAGACCGCAAGTTCTTCATCTATGTTGGCGTCATTACAGCCGGGTTTGGGAGTCTTTTCTATCTCCTTCGCGCCCGAACACATTTCCTTGGAGATGGGTACAACTTACTCTCAGAATTGGCTAAAGACAGCCCTTTTGCTATGAAAACGCGCGAGTACGGTGAGTCGCTACTGCATATTGTGCTCAAGAACGTGATCGGCGGTGAAGGTCAAGCAGCGGCTTTGCTGTCACATCAGATCATTTCGATCACTGCGGGTTTTTTGTTTGTGGTGGCTGTGGCGTTGTTCGCACGAAAGCTGTATGAACATACGGCTGAGAGAGTGCTGTTTCTTCTCGGCCTTTGCACCGGCGGGTACATGCTTTTGTTCTTTGGATATGTTGAGAACTACTCGCTGTTTGTGCTGTCGGTTCTGGTGTATACTCTGACAGGGCTGTTGATTGCAGATGGCAAGGCAAGTCGCTACTGGCTACTACCGGCGTTAGTTGCCACTGTGTTCTTTCACGTGTTAGGTGTGACGCTTATACCGAGCGCCATATACGCCTTCATCGCCCCAACCCGGCTCGGCCGGAGGATCGCACGGTGGAAACGGACTACGAAGGTGCTGGCCGGTTTACTTCTGGTGGCATCTGGTATGGTCGTCTTCTATCACTTCTGCACAACCAACTACTTCTTCCGGTTTGCATTTGTGCCTCTCATTGAGAATCGGTTCACAGTGGAGGGTTACACGATGTTCTCCTGGAAGCATCTGGCAGACTGGTTTAATCTGCTGTTCCTCCTCGTGCCCGGTTTGCTGATTGTCATCGTGTCGTTGTCCAGCCGTTCTGTTCGGCGTACCCTGAAACAACGACCTTTCATGTACCTGGCAATCCTTGTATCAAGCGTTCTTGGGTCGGTGTTCATATTCGATCCAAAGCTGGGCATGCCGCGTGACTGGGATTTGTTCTCGTTTGCCGGTGTGCCGGTGGTCGTGATCAGTTTTTGCCTCATACTATGCACGGACCGTGGCCGCAAATGGAGCAGGGCTGTAGCATTGATGTGCATTGGACTCAGTTTGCTCTCATTAATTCCTAGGGTACTAACTCAGAGCAACCCTGAAATCGCCGTAAACCACTTACTGTGCTATAGGAATCTTGACAGCGCTAAGTGCCGGAACGCTCGGGCGTTCTTGGCGGAGTACTACGAGCAAACGGGGGATGAGTGGGTTGAGCAGATTCGGCAAGACTACTGGGAAGGCACATACGAGCAGGAAGCGTTATTTGGTAGCGGCATGGATGCTATGAACAACGGCGATCTTGCATCTGCCATCAACGATTTCAAGAGAGCTTGCGAAATTGACCCTCAGTTCTGGAATTCATGGGCAACACTGGGTGCCAGCTACAGTCTGCTCGGCATGACTGATGCAGCACTCAATGCCCTCGATATTGCGGAGGGCATCAATCCGCATGGTGCGGCGATCTTTAGTAACAAGGCTACGTTTTACGTCCGACTTGGCAAGTACCGCGAAGCGGAGGAGCTGTTTCTCAGGTGTATCGAGATTGATACAAGCAACATAGCTCCTTATGCTGGTTTGATCACGCTTTACAGAACCACTGGCCAAGAGTCGCTCTACAGGAAGTATCTATTAGAGGCAACCGGCAGGTCCGACGTTCCTGGATTGCTGCTCGCTGAATGGGGCTACTATATGCTCACCAAGGGGAGGTTTGGTGACGCTGCCGAAGCGTATCGAAGGGCCCTAGGGCGGGGTCTCGACAGCACCTACGTGCAACAACTCATCCAGCAGTATCCGCAGATCGAGGAGTATCTGAAATAGGCCCGTAAGACAATTGCTGTGCGCGGTAGACGTCCTGAGGTTGTCCCGCAAGTGCCTGTTCCGGTGGGTCCTGCAACCACTGATTGAGAGCCCGGCAAGACGAACTTAACTTGCATCGCACGGAAGCGTGATTATTGTGCCCGCGTGATCTTCGGATCGCGCGGGTTTTTCTCAGCCCAGGGCAATGGCGGCCACAAACGTGGGTGATTTCTGTCTTGACAGCGGCTGACCACCGCGATAGCTTGTAGGACCAAGATAAACATGCGGGAGCATAGTCTCTCCCCCTAGGACCACGGAGGAAATATGAAAAAGCTTCTAATGGCAGCACTCGGCCTGTTGCTGCTGGTCCAACCTGCGATGGCGGCCGGTATCTCAGCCGGCGCCGGAGCTTTCGGCGGCCTGGAGATGCCGATCGTGCAGGACGATCAGTCGCAGGGCACTGTGTTCGGTTTCAAAGGTCGGATAAAAGCGTCGTTCATAACGCTCGAACCGAATATCATGTTCACGAAATACGGCGACCCGGATTTGGACGATGTCATCGGTGATCCCGAAGGTTCGAAACTGACCTCCTTCGGACTGGATGCCCTATTAGGTTCTTCATTGGGTGGCCCGGGAGTCTCCTCTTTCTTCTTTGCCGGTATTGGCATCTACAAGACCAAGAACGATCAACTGCAGGTCGATGAGAGCGAGGTCGGTATCTCCGGCGGTATCGGTCTTGAAATCGGACTCGGGACAAAGCTCGGTCTGGAAGTCCGCGGACGTTTCGTGGTTATCGGCACCGAGGGGGGTGGGTCCAAGAAGGCGGCACTATTAACCGCGGGCGTCAACTACCATTTTGGATTGTAGGAAGGCACAACCATGAAAACACTAACGCACAAATTCGGATTGATCGGCGCCACTCTGACCTCGCTGCTGATAGTCGGATGTCTCCTGAGCGGTACTTTTGTAGTGTCGATGTTATTCAAAGCTTTTCCGGTAGCAGGATCCGTTGATTTTTACTACTTTGATGTGGACGTCACCTCCGAAGACGACTGGAATGACCACAAGGATGACATCCAAGATATCGACAATGTAGGATTCGAGTTATGGGTGACCAATGCCTCAGGAGTAGCCAACACATATAATTGCTACGTTGCCCCGATAACATCTCCGCTGAGCAGTCTATCATCGAAGAGCGAGGTAGTGGCAGGGGCTACCAAAGTACTGGAGATACCACTGGCTGCAACCGGACAAACTTTTGTCGGTTACGCCGATTCGTTCTCGCATCTCACCAACCTTGAA
>CBDUZQ010000142.1:0-6799 GCA_965371755.1 uncultured bacterium | reverse complement strand
TCGGTGCCCGGAATGATCTCGACAAAGGCGCCAAAGGCTGTAGTGCGGCGCACAACGCCACTATACGTCTTGCCGATTTCAGCTTCCTCGGACAGAGCCTGAACACGTTCCATCGCCAGGCGACCGGCCTCGCCGTCAACCGATGCAATCAGCACCGTACCGTCATCGCTGATGTCGATCTTGGCGCCGGTCTCTTCCACGATAGACCGAATGATCTTGCCGCCGGGACCGATAACATCGCCGATTTTTGACGGCGGTATCTTGATGCTGATAATGCGAGGGGCGAACTCGGAAAGCTGATCGCGGTGTTTGGGGATAGTCGCATTCATCTTTTCAAGAATGTGCAACCTGGCCGTGCGCGCCTTTTGAAGGGCTTGGCGCATCGTTTCCAAATCGAGACCGGCTATCTTGATATCCATCTGAATGGCCGTGACACCTTCGGTAGTACCGGTAACCTTGAAGTCCATATCGCCGAAATGATCCTCGTCGCCCAGGATGTCGGTCAGGATAACTACATTATCATCCGACTTGATTAATCCCATGGCGATGCCGGCAACGGCCGACTTGATCGGCACTCCGGCGTCCATCAAAGCCAGCGAGCCGCCGCAAACGGACGCCATCGATGACGAGCCATTCGACTCCATGACATCGGAGACTACCCTGACCGTATACGGGAACCCGTCCTCAGTTGGGATGACCGGGAACAGCGCCCGCTCAGCCAGCACGCCGTGGCCAACTTCGCGACGGTTGGTGCCCCGAATTGGTTTGGTTTCACCGGTGGAGAAAGGCGGGAAGTTGTAATGGAGCATATAGCTCTTGGTTGACTCGCCTTCCAGTTCGTCCAATCGTTGTTCGTCCATCTTGGTGCCCAGGGTAACAGCTACCAATGCCTGCGTCTGTCCCCTTGTGAACACAGCCGAACCATGAGTTCGTGGCAGGAAGCCCGTGAGACAGGTGATCTCGCGGATGTCGTCCGGGCCGCGACCGTCGATACGCACACCCTCGTCGAGGATCATGCTGCGCATGGTGTCCGAGTCGAGATCATGGAAAACAGTCTTGATATCCCCTTCACCCTCCGGGAATTCCTCAGCCAGCGCCTCAATAATCTGCGTTCTCAGTTTCTTCTTTTCATCACGACGTTCATCTTTGTCGGCTACGCGATTGAGACCGTCAAGCTTGTCACCAACTGAATCCTTCACTTTGGCCATCAGGGCTTCATCGATCTTAACCTCAGTGTAATCGAAGGTCTCCTTACCGCACATCTGCTTGAGTTCTTCGATCTTCTCAAGGATCATCTTGATGTGATCGTGACCGAATGCTATGGCTTCGACGATCTCATCCTCGCTGACCTCACGACCGCCGCCCTCAACCATCGTGATGGCGTCGGCTGAACCCGCCAATATGATCATCAGATCGCATTCGTCGTACTGATCCATGGTCGGGTTGACGGTCAACTGTCCGTCAAGGCGTCCCACCCGAACACCGGCGATTGTTTTGGCAGTCGGAATGTCTGAGATCGCCAGCGCCGCTCCGGTGCCGGTAAGAGCCAGGACATCGGTGTCGTTTTGCTGATCATGTGAGATGATGAAGTTGATGATCTGCGTTTCGCCGCGGAAGTTATCAGGGAAAAGCGGTCGAATCGGCCGATCAATAATCCTTGCCGAGATGATCTCCTTCTCGGAGGGACGACCCTCGCGTTTGAAAAATCCTCCGGGGATTTTGCCGGCTGAATACGACCTCTCGCGATACTCTACGGTCAGCGGGAAAAAGTCAAATCCCAGTCTGGGTTCAGTGTTTCCACAGGCAGTGGAGATAACCATTGAATCGCCGTATCTGATTGTTACGGCGCCATTGGCCTGCTTGGCCAAGAGGCCGCTCTCGATAGTCATCGTGCGACCGCCCAATTCAAACTCTACTTTATGAGGCATGTTTCTCAATCCTATTATATTTCCCAGTTCCACTTAGCGGCGCAGTCCGAGGTTGGCGATCACCTGGCGATAGCTTTCAACATCAGATCGCTTTAGATAGTCCAGCAAACGGCGACGTTTACCCACAAGCTTCAAGAGTCCCAGTCTCGTATGGAAGTCCTTCTTGTGTGCTTTCATGTGCTCGGTCAGATGGCTGACGCGATCGGTGAGAAGTGCAATCTGCACTTCCGGCGAGCCAGTATCCTTCTCATGCAACCGATGCTCAGAGATGATTTGAGCTTTCCGCTCTCTGATCACTGACATTTCGCTTCTCCTTTTCAATTATGCTCAATACTTCTCTCTTGTCCTGTTTGATCTGCTCGACCAGTGCTTCGGTTGAGTCAAATTTGCGGTTAGGCCGTATGTAGTGAGTTGGATATACAAACAGTTCCCGCTCATAAATATCTTCATCAAAATCAAGGAGGTTCGCCTCGACCGTTATCCTTGCTTCCGGGTTGAAGTGATTGCGACCGATAAACAGCATCCCCTCCCTCTTCACATGTCCAACGTGGACGCGACAGGAGTAGACGCCCTGAGTCGGCAACAGCTTGCGAGGACCATAGCGTACGTTGGCAGTCGGATAGCCCAACTTACGTCCCAGTCCGATCCCCTTCTCCACTATTCCGTGAATAGCCAGAGGGTGGCCCAGCAACTCAAGAGCACGGTCTAACATACCACGCCTGAGAAGCCAGCGAATCTGCGTCGAAGACACACAGTCCCCATCCACCTTGACAGGATCTACCACATCAACCTCAAAGTGGAATTCTCTCCCAAGTTCCTTCAACTCGACAATACTGCCGCTACGGTCTTTTCCGAAAGCGTGATCGTAGCCCACCACCAGCCGCTTCAATTTGAGGCGGTTAACCAGCACTTTCTCGACGAATTCACGGGCGCTGAGATTCTGCAGGTCGGCGTTGAAATCAAGAACCAGCATGGTCCCCTGGAAGTATTGTCTCAGACTCCGTTCCTTTTCCTCCAGCGTTGTCAGGAGTAGCGGAGCGTCGTCCGGCGTTACCAGGACCCGAGGGTGGGGGTGGAAAGTGATCAACACCGGGTGGTAACCACTCGTATCGGCAGCGACCGCCACCTGTTTGAGAATCTCCTGATGTCCCAGGTGAATCCCATCGAAGGTACCGATAGTCACTACGACGCCGCGATCGGTCGGTGCCGTGTAATTCTTCAACCCTCTGATAACCTGCAAACTCAATTCAATACCCGTACATATTCAAAAAGTGAGTTCCCATTCGCGCAACTGAAAGAGCGTGACGGCGCCTCAGCTGTGCCAACCGCCAGTACGATCCCGTCACGGTCCTTGAGTAAAACAGTATCGCCGGCTTCAAAGGATCCATCAATGTGCATGATGTCGGTCTCGCTGAGGTCACAACCATCGAGCACACGCCTGCTGAAATCATCTGTGACCCTTATGGCGGCGAAATCCAATACCCGATGACAGGGCAGGAGATAATCCTGAAGCTTACCTTCGGAATGCCGCTGGTCAATCTGGTCCAGAGACAGACTGTCCTCCAAATGCAAGCCGCCCACCGACCGACGTACCAGACCCGCCAAATACGCGCCACAACCAATGACCTCACCGAGATCATTGGCCAGCGACCGAATATAAGTACCCTTGGAGCAGGCTACGTTCAGTCGCAAATGCGGGCTTTCATAACTCAGAAGGCGAAGTGACTTGACCTCAACCTCGCGCGATGGAGGTTTGACATCCGTTCCTCGGCGGGCCAGATCGTACAACCGTTGTCCGCCAATGCGCACACTTGAGTATGCCGGCACTCGCTGGACTATCTTGCCTCGGAACTGGTCGAGCAATGTTTCAATCTCGGACTCTGTCAATTCCGGCGGCGTTTGGTGTGGCTCGGAATCATCTATGCCTTCGCTATCGAAAGTCTTCGAACTCCGGCCAAGAACGATATCGGCTTCGTACGTTTTGTCCCACCCCGTCAGGAAGCGCACGATCTTGGTGGCACTGCCCAGGCAGACCACTAACAGGCCCTGAGCCAGGGGATCGAGTGTTCCGGTATGGCCGATGCGTCGCTGGTCAAGCAGCTTGCGTAGTTGTTGGACAACATCATGACTGGTTATGCCCGAGGGTTTGTCAACCAGCAACACGCCGTTATAGGTATGAGCCCGCTTATTCATAGCCATTACTCGTAAACAAACGCAGTATCTCAGCCTTCGCTTCAGCCAGCGGTAGAGACAACATGCATCCGGCAGCGTTGAAATGGCCGCCTCCGCCGTGAACCGCGGCCAGTGATGCCACGTCAATGCGTTCTTTGGACCTCAGTGATACCTTGGTTTGATGGTGGTCGATTTCGCGCAGAAGAGCACCGGCCAGAACACCCTTGTTATACAGCGTGAAGTCGACAAGACCTTCAGTCTCCGACTTGTGCGCACCGGTTTCGGCGAGCATCTTCAAGGTCAGGGTGAGAAGACAGATGCGTCCTTGATCGAAGAACTCAACGCCACTAAGAACCCGCCCCGTCAGCATAGTGGTGGTCGGCGGCAAATCATAATAGACCAGATCGCAGATCTTCTGGGTGTCGGCGCCCGCATCTATGAGCCGACCCGCAATCTCCATTGTCCGAGCGCTGGTATTGGAGTATCGGAATCGCCCGGTGTCGGTCAGGATGGCCGTATAGAGGTACTCCGCAACCACCGGTGAGATATCATATCCGACCTGCATAAAGTACTCGTAAGCCATCTCTCCGACTGAAGACGCCTTGCTGTTGATCCAGTTAACGTCACCAAAGCCGCCGTTATCCCGATGATGATCGAGATTTATGATGGTCACATCGTCGTTCAAGAATCGTTCCGCTCGGCCCGTCCTGGCAATCACGGGGCACTCAAGCACCAGGGCCGTGTCGAATTCAAGGTTACCGTCGATCCCGTCAACTGTCGGGACATCGTTCACACCCGACAGAAACCTGTACTTGTCGGGAACGACGTCATCCCGTACGAGGACGGGCTCCTTGCCGATATGGCGCAAATAGGAGGCGAATGCGAGCTGCGTGCCGAGGGCGTCACCATCGGGATCCACGTGGGTAACCACGAGAATTCGGCGGCTGTTCTCCAGAAGCTGCCTGATGCGCGACACCAGATCGACCTGGCTGTCAGGAGCGCTATCTGTTATCTTTGTTGCTCTTGATCTCATTGAGCAATCGTTCAATCTTAATACCTTCTTCGACCGATGGGTCATACTTGAACTTGAACTCAGGAATATGGCGAATCTGCATCTGCCGACCGACGAGATGGCGGACACGTCCGCTTATTTGCTGAAACCTTTCTTCAATCGCGGTGCGATCCTCATCGCCGCCAAGCACTGAGTAGTAAACGGTGGCATAGCGCAGGTCATTAGTCAGTCGCACCTGGGTGAACGTGACCATACCTCTTACCTTATCACTCAACTCACCCTCGAACAATCGGGAGACCACTCTCAATATTTCTTCACCGACTCGGTCGGCGCGCCGGAACTGTCTCATGCTCAGTAAGTCTCCGTCTGGTAATCGACCAACACGATTTGTGGGTCCGATTCGACTCTTCTCACCAGTTTGGCTATTACTTGATGGCCAAAGCTGCTGCTGTTCGACACTACGGCGCATCCAACCAGCGCCCGCCTGAGCACATCGTTGTCGCCGACTTCAGCAATTGAGACATTGAAGGCGTTGCGCAAACGGGTCAGCAGTGACTTGAGAATACGCCGCTTTTCCTTCAGCGAACCGACCGGGGGAAGCTCCAATTGCATGGTCAAGATAACCGTTACCAAGAAGTTTCCCGACTATAGCGTCCGCGCCGTTTCGATGATCTCATAAGCCTCAATGACATCCCCCACCTTGAGGTCGTTGAAGTTCTCGATACCGATGCCGCATTCGAAACCTTCCCTGACCTCGCCGGTATCATCCTTGAAGCGCTTCAGGGATGCCAACTGACCGCTATACACTTTCTTGCCGTCGCGCACAATCTGTATACGATCCCGGCGATTGATGCGACCTTCTTTGACGTAGCTGCCGGCAATGACACCAACTTTCGGAACCTTGAACAGATTACGTACTTCGGCGGCGCCGACAAAGTTCTCGGAAATACTCGGCGCCAGCAACCCCTCCAGCGCTTTGCGGATGTCTTCCTCGACTTCGTAAATGACGTCATACATGCGGATGTCGACTTGTTCGCGCTGCGCCACCTCACGGGCGCGAGAGTCGGGCGTCACCTGAAAGCCGATGATGATGGCATCAGAGGCGGCCGCCAGGAGAACGTCGGACTCGGTGATCGCACCCACACCGTGGTGAATGATCTTTGCTTTCACTTCATCGGAGGCAATGCGCCCAAGCGTGTCCGAAAGCACCTCCACGGATCCGTCAACATCACCTTTTAGAATCAGTCTTACTTCCTTGATTTGACCCTCTTTGATACGATCGAAAATCTTATCAAGGCTGGTGCGTCCATGCGTCAGTCTGACTTCCTGCTCGCGTCTCACCTGGCTGCGCTTGACCGAGATGTCTTTGGCCTCCTGATCATTCTTGACTACGATGAAGCTGTCGCCAGCCTGAGGCACGCCGCCAACTCCGGTTACTTGCGCCGGCATCGACGGCAACGCCTGCTCGATAGGGAGATCGCGATCATCGGTCAGCGTCCGAATATGGCCATGGACAGTGCCGACCACTACTGACTCGCCGACAAAACAGGAACCCTTCTGAATAAGTACTGTGACTACCGGACCACGGCCCTTTTCAAGTCTGGCATCGACGACAATACCCTGGCCGCGAATAGACGGATCCGCCTTGAGGTCCATCAACTCAGCCTGCAATACGATCATCTCAAGG
>CBDUZQ010000141.1:0-6831 GCA_965371755.1 uncultured bacterium | reverse complement strand
GAAAGGAGTTGTTCGAGCCCGGCCACCGCTTCACCCAGTTGGCCATTATCCTGATACGATCTGGCCAGCATCAAACGGGATGCAAAGCCATACGGAGAATCGCGGTCCAATAGTTTCTCCACCGCCCTGGCATAATGCCGGATCGCCACATCGTAGTTCCCTTTCGCCCGTTCGACACCTCCGGCGCCGATCCAATAGAATCCCATAAAGGTGGTATCGTACTTTTCGATGGCGCCTTTCCACGCCGACAACATTTCTTCGGCCTCCGTCATGCGGCCGTTTTCGGCCAGCATCCGGATGTAGAAATGGTGAAAGGGTACTACTGGGCCGTGGTTTTCAGCGAAGTCATCCATCGCTTGTTGCGTCGCCGTAAACGCTTCATCAACCGCGCCGAGTTCGGCCTGAATCGTGGCGATAGTAATATGCTTTTCCCAACAAGCCGCTTTCTCTAACCTGTCGGCTGCTATACCCTGGTCCAGGATACCCAGAGCCTCATCAAAGTTACCCCGGTGCATGGGGATAAAAGCCAGGTCCAAGCGACCGTTCGAGCGAGCACCCTTACGGGGGCTTTCAAGGTACTTCCCATAGCATTTCCTGGCCTCGTCGTATCGCAGTTGGAAGACATACATGTGTCCCAAGCTCTTCCACGACGGGTAGAAATCCGGTTTGATCTCAACTGCCTTTTCAAACGACGCAATCGCCTCATCGATTTTTCCGCCGGAAGCGTAGAGTTCACCTCGAGAGTCGTACGGGTTGGCCTGGTCCGGCGCCAGTTCTATGTATTTGTTAATTGCCCAGATGGACTTTTCGAAGTCGTCGATGTCTCTGTAGGCGTAGGCCAGTTGATTATACGCATGCTCATACAGAGAATCCAGTTCTATGGCCTTGGTATAGTAATGGATGGCAGAGTCCGCCTGGCGCAGGCCGTAGCGGTACATGTACCCAAGATTGTGAAGGGTCTCCTTATCGTCGGGATAGCGTTTGACAATTTCCTTGCCCTTCTCAATGGCTCCCTCCATATCACCGCATACAAAGGCGTGAAATCCCTCAATGGTAAGTCTCTCTTTGTGGCTCGCGTTTTCGGAGAATCGTAGCGCCCTGGCAGCATTTTCCAGACGTTCGCCGCCTATTCCAGACAAGCGATAGTAGGCCATGGCGAAGGTCGAATCCAGTTCGATAGCTTTTCTCAAGGCTCGCTCGGCATCGGCAAAGTAATGCTTAAAGCCGGCATCAACGCCCTCCAGATAGTAGCGATATGCCTCGGGCGAGTGCGTGGTCACATTGGCCACCGGACGGTCCGGTTCGGTCATTGCTTCTTCCGGAAGTGATAAATCGCTTTTGATTTCAACAGTCAATCTATCCACCAGAGTGAAGATGTCCTCGCCCGGTTCTCCGTCGATGCGTTGCGTCGCCACGGAGGTGCCTGAGGACACATCTATCAACTGCGCAGTCATGACGATGTCAGGGTCTGTCCTGAGGATCTTACCCTGCAACATCCATTTGGCCCGTGCTCTCTCGGCAATCTGTGAGGCCACGCCGGGATCGATTTTTTTCTCCCCTTCACGACCGAGCATCTTCAGGATATCGTAGAGTCTCTGGCTCGACACCACCTGCACGTAGCGCGACTCAGACAGGTCCGTGATTAACAGGTTGGTAGCTATCTCGCCCAGCTTCTGGCTGTCGGCCGGATCGGCCAGGTTGTCGAAATACATTATGGCCAGACGATTGCCGTTGGCGACTGCTTCCTGTGTGGGGCGCACTTCGAACTGCCACGGCTTGAGTATCAGCGCGGCCACTGCTACTACGATCACCAGGGCCGGAACCAGATACCGTGCTGTCTTAGCTTTGCGTGCTTTCGGTGCGTGAGATACGAGTGAGCTATCGGAATCACGCCTCAGTCGCTTCAGATCGCTTATCACGCCCGCGGCAGTTTGATAGCGAAGTTCACGATCTTTCTCCAACAGCTTGGACACGATGTTCTGCAACTCGTCCGGCACGTCACTCTTGTATCGTGACAACGGCTCGACCGCATCGTTCAGCACCGCGTTCATAACGGACGCCTCGCTGTCCCCCTTGAACGGCAGCCGAGCAGCGACAATCTCATAGAGCACAACCCCGAATGAGAACAGATCGGAACGGTGGTCGACCTCCTTGGCCTGAATCTGTTCGGGGGACATGTACCCAACCGTGCCGAGAGTTGAGCCGGTTTTGGTTATATGTTTGATGCCCTGTACGGCTGCCAGTCCGAAATCGAGCAGCTTGGGACGGCCGTCCGCATCAATTACAATATTCGATGGTTTGACATCACGGTGGGTGATGCCGCTCTGGTGAGCCTTGCTCAGTCCTTCACAGATTTGTATGGCCAGATCGACTATGCGATCTAAGCTTAGATCCTTGCCTCTTATGACATCTTTTAGCGATTGTCCTTCTACATGCTGCATGGCGAAGAACGGTCGTCGGTTGAACTCGCTCACTTCATAGACATGAACAATGTTGGGGTGATCCAGCTTCGCCGCTGCCTGCGCCTCGCGCTTGAACCGTGCCCGGCAGTCCTCGTCCTCACAGAGATGCAATGGCAAGAATTTAAGGGCGACTTGTCGCTCCAACTCGGTATCCTCAGCCAGATACACTTCACCCATACCACCGGCGCCGATCTTCTCGACAATCCGGTAGTGTGACACCATCGTGCCCTTAGTCAGCACGACGTGAGTGCGTGTGTTGTCGTCGTCAGGTTCTGTCATTTCGTATCATACTTCTCTATCAACGCCTGGAAGCTCGGGTGATCGCGGAGGGGGTCATAGATCGGGTGGCTCCGAACACCTTCGATCTGCACACGTGAAGGATGGCTCAGCAGATAATCCAACTGATCTATGGCCAGGTCATACTCGCCTACCATGATATAGACCGTTGCCAGTGATTCGAGGATGTTTGATCCTTGCAACTCGTCTTTGGAAATGGGCAGGAGTTCCGCAGCCAACTCACCTTCCTGAACAGCTCTGTGCTTCTGACCAACTCCCGCACAGGCCTGCGCCAGGTCGGCGTGGAGGAGGGCAACTTCCGGGTCGGTTCTAACTCGCTCTTCGCAAATGATCAGTGCTGAATCGTAATAGGCTCGGCTTAGACCACTATCACCCATAAGCCGGTAGATGTACGCTCTTTGGGTGTAGAATTTGACCGAATCGCCGCTTATCGGTCTCGTCGGAACGGTCCGTCGCGTGAGGGCGGATTGGTAATCACGCCAAAAGATGTCACTCAGTTCCAACAGAAAGGGAGCCACCGACGGCGACGCCAACTGTGTATACTCATGCAACACCGCCCGCACTTCCGAACTGTCCCGACCTGAGTAAAAAACAAGTGCCGCTTTCCAGAAAAGCAGTCCCGCGTTGTCCGGAGAGAATTCGAGTGAATTGTCGACCACTTCCTCTGCCTCTTCTATTCTGTGCAGGAGGATCAGCGTACGCGCCAACCCATCGATATTACTCTGTGAAAATGGATCGAGTCTTAGCGCCCTCCGCAGATTGGCAACGGCTGCACCCCAGTTTCCCATTCGCCGTTGAACATAGGCGATTGCAGCCAACAATTCGCTGTTGTTCGGTTGACCTACCAGCGCTTGGTCGAAAAGCTCCAGAGCCCGGTTGTAGTCGCGGCTGAAGTAGTAGTGATAATAACCCAGGGCCAAGTAGCCATCAGGCTTTCCTTGAGCAAGTCGAAACGCTTTCTCGGCCGCCTCTTTCGCCTGCTCCTTGCGCTCCTCGGTCATATGGACATCGTTAATATACTCGAATCCATACACTCTCGGCAGCCAGGCATGGGCAGCGTAGAAAGTGCTGTCAAGAGCTACCGCCTTTTCAAACATCTCGATTGACCGACTGGAATTCTTCCCCTGCTCCCAGTATTCCTTGCCGTGCAGATAGTAGTCGTACGCCTCGAGATTGGCGGTTGGCTTCGCGGCCAGAAGTTGCTTCTCTGATTCCAGCAGCGTCACATCAAGCGCTTCGGCAATACGGGTGGCAATGTCCGCCTGAACGACGAAGACCTGGGTAAGAGCGCGCTCAAAGGTGCTGGCCCAAACATGAGAGTCGTCGGAGGCGCGAATGAGTTGCGGGATGATGCGCACGCGGTCGGTGTCGCCGGACTTGTCCCAGCGGATAGTACCCTCCAGGACATAGTCGACCCTAAGCTCTTTGGCTATTTCC
Organism: uncultured bacterium; assembly: GCA_965371755.1. Taxonomy (GTDB): domain Bacteria; phylum Zixibacteria; class MSB-5A5; order GN15; family FEB-12; genus JAJRTA01. The sequence goes on along the minus strand of CBDUZQ010000141.1, from coordinate 2,635 downwards.
TTGAGTGGTTTCCCGGAACCCTTATAGTGAATAGCGCTGGTTCTTGAAATAACCCGCAGGCCACCAAAGCCGGCCAGCCGCGCGGTGATCTCATCGGTCATGCCGTCGGCGAAATACTCATCCTCATCGGCGCCCAGATTTTCAAAGGGAAGCACGACCAGGGACTTGACGCCGTCACTCTCGGTATCCGGCTGGGACTGCCAATACCAGAGACCGATCATGGCCAGCATCACGACCACGGCACCGGGAACAACAATTCGATTCCACCAGTCTTTCCGAGGCTGCTCTGATACCACAGCCATCGAACTCTGCGTGGGAGCGATCAATCGCTTGAGATCACTCACCACCCCGGCCGCACTTTGGTAGCGCAGCGCGGGATCTTTTTCCAGCAGCTTGGCGACAATCCGTTGCAGATCCTCGGACACACCGCTCTTGAATCGCGACAATGGTTCGGGCGTATCGTTGAGAACAGAATTGAGCGTGGCCGCTTCTGTGTCTCCCTTAAAGGGTGCGCGTCCAGTCGTCATCTCGTACAGCATGACACCAAGAGAAAACAGATCGGAGCGCTGGTCAACTTCCTTGCCTTGTATCTGTTCCGGTGACATATAGCCGACCGTGCCCAGTGTCGAGCCGGTCTTGGTCAACTGTTCAGTGCCCTTTATCGCGGCCAGCCCGAAGTCCAGCAGCTTGGGACGACCCTCACTATCGATAACGATATTCGACGGCTTGACATCGCGGTGGATGACGCCGCTTTCGTGAGCCTTGCCCAAACCTTCACATATTTGAATCGCGAGATCAACGACCTCCGTCAAGCTCAGGGGTTTCCCTTTGAGTAAATCCCGTAACGATTTCCCCTCGACGAGTTCCATCACAAAATAAGGTCGGCCCTGATAGTCTCCCACCTCATGGATAGTGACTATGTTAGGGTGATTGAGCTTAGCCGCGGCCTGGGCTTCACGTTTGAAGCGCTCACGACAATCGTTGTCCTGACAGAGATGCAACGGCAGGAATTTCAGCGCCACTTGACGCTTCAGTTTGGTATCTTCCGCCAGATAGACCTCGCCCATACCGCCGGCGCCGATTTTCTCGACAATCCGGTAGTGTGACACCATCGTGCCTTTGGTCAGGACTACGTGAGTCCGAGTCTTGTCGTCGTCGAAGGATTCGTTATTCATGCAAAACCTCGGGAGGTTCATCATTCAGGCCAATTCTGGACATCAGTGATACAAACCTCGGATCACTCCTAACGCTGTCAAAGACCGGTGATGCACTGAACATAGGAATGAATATTGGAAACGCGTCATCTTGATCTTCGATAGCCCTCTCCAACCATGCAAAACCTTGTTCTGTGTCCCCCAAAGCAATCCATAGAGCCCCAATCGCAGCAGGCGAAGCGTAACCGTTTTCCGTCTCTTCAATCAAATCTTCGAGGATTTTTCTCGCCTTTTCAACCTCTCCCATCAGTGCATAGGCTCTTCCGATAGATGGCATGATGCTAAGAGGATCCTTCTTCTCCAATATCCCCCTCTTGGAAAGCTCGATACTTAGATTCAATTGCTCTATTGCACTGCTGTAGTTTCCCTTCTCGATAAGAGACCATCCGATGATCATTGGATACCCAGGGAAATCCGGAGCTAGCTCAATGCCCTCACGGCACACGTCCATTGCCCGGTCGTTCTGACCAGTGATGTAAAATACAAAGGCTTGTGCCATGATTATGGCTAATGAGAGCGGATCCAACTCCCGGGCTAATATCAGATGTTCTTTTGATTGCTCAAACCGTCTCTTGTCAGCAAGGAAAAGACCGTACCATTGGTGTGCCGAAGCATAACGGGGATTCAGTTCTATGGCTTTAATAAACCCTGCCTCTGCTTCGGACCATTTCCACTGGTTGAACCTTACAAGCGCAAGAGCTGCATGGGCCTCAACCAGGGTGTCGTCTAACTCAAGGGTTTTGAGCGCAGATTTCTCTGCCTGCATCAGATGCTCTTTTCTCATCGAGTAGTCGTGATCTGCCAGGATTACATGAGCATCCGCAAGGCCCGCATGCCCCAGGGCGAATTCAGGGTCGCACTGGACAGCCTGTTTGAAGTACTCAATTGCTTTGACCAGATCCGGCTCCAAACGCTTATTCCAGAAGAAACGACCTCTTAGGTACAGGTTATATGCTTCGATGTTGTCAGTTGGACGTTTCACAATCTGTTCGTGTTCACCGCCAAGAAGCCGGACTTTTAATTGTTCAACTATAGCCAGGGAGATTTCATCCTGCACTTCAAAGATATCACTCAGCTCGCGATCGTAGCGGTCTGACCAGAGGTGATAGCCGTCTGAAATCTTGATGAGTTGACCAGTGATCCTGACTCGATTCCCGGCCTTTCGGACACTGCCTTCAAGTACGTTGTTGACGTTGAGTTTTCTCCCGATCTCCCGGATGTCTTCATGTCTGCCTTTGAATGCAAAGCACGATGTTCTTGCCACCACACGTAAACCTTCGACGTGGGTCAGAGCATTGATAATCTCTTCCGCCATGCCATCGCAGAAGTACTCCTGTTCCGGGTCTGCGCTCAGATTTGTAAAGGGCAGTACGGCAATGGACGGCGGCATGATGTCGTTTTTAGAGTCCGATAGATGATCT
>CBDUZQ010000140.1:0-6879 GCA_965371755.1 uncultured bacterium | reverse complement strand
GGTGAAGGCATGTGGGTTCTGTCCATCCCTGCAACTTTACGCTTGTATTCGGTGTAGACGAAACAGATATTGCCCCGGATGTATAAGGCGATAAGATATGTTTGGTGAAGACTTCCTACAACGAGCGATACTGGCCGCGCCGACCATCCTGTTTGCGCTGACCGTGCATGAATTCTTTCATGCCTGGACAGCGCTCAGATTCGGCGACACAACGGCCCGCGACATGGGACGGCTGACCCTGAACCCGTTGGCTCATCTTGACCTGATGGGCACAGCGGTTTTCTTTATCTCCCAGTTTCGTTTCGGCTGGGCCAAACCGGTGCCGGTGAACCTGATGAATCTTCGCGGCAACGTGCGTGTTGCCGACTTCTGGATATCCGCGGCCGGACCGTTGTCGAACATGGGACTGGCCCTGATCTTCGGCATTATCCTCAGGATGGTGTTGTTCCTCGACCTGCCGATACCGCTGGTAGCAGTAAAGTTCCTCCTCCTTTCGGTGATAATAAACGTCTCGCTGGCCTTCTTTAACCTGATCCCGATGTATCCACTCGACGGCTCGCACATCCTGAGAAACATCCTTCCGGCCAGATACGAAGAGACCATATTACAATTTGAGAGAATCGCGCCGTTCATCCTGTTACTGTTGATTATCACCAGAGTCTTTTGGTACATCCTGGGACCGGTGGTGTCGCTCTTTGTTTATTTTTTTAGCGGCGTCTCTATTTCATGAACCGATCGACTTTCACGTTCGCCCTTGCCGCCGTGTTGGCTGCTTTCGCCGGTTGCGGTCCGAGGTTTGGCGCTGAGCTGTCTGCCGATGAATACCAAGCATCCGGACCCGGCAAGAAAGTTCAGGTCGAGGCGTACCTTTTCGACGCCAAGATCCGACGCGACGGCAAACCGACCTCGTTCCGGCTGCACTTATATCAGACCGACACGGTAGTTGCCATGGGTGGTCGAGGATACCTGGGTAAGGGCGCCCTGAAAGGTCTTCTGACCGCCGATTCCATCGAGGTTTACTTTCCGACACGTAATGAGTACCTGCACGAATCCGTGCGCGACCTGTTGTTCACATCGAACTGCACGCACACAATGCCGCAACTTGATTTCCCATCTCTCCTGAGGTCACTGCCGAAAGAGCAGGACTTCGGAACCGGTTTGATCGTTCGCCGCGATGACAGCGATCGCAAGCGTCCCCGATTTATTTTGACCTGGACCGACTGCGCCTGGCGACTGGAGTTGGCATACGATCACCGCAAAACAGGTTGGCGCCTGAGTGAAGTCCGCTTTGAGGATGGCGAGAAGGTGTCCTTCACCGCCAAGCGGCGCGCGCATAAGGCCTCGACTAAAGTTGATCGCAAGAAGTTCGATCTCGGCGCAGGACCCGGCGTGACCCGCATAACTCCCTGACCTCCCTTCACTTATACGAGTTGACTTAATCCTGCGAATGTGGCATATTATGGTTTGTGCTCGATTTGGAGTTTGGATGTGAATTTGTATCGACGAACATTTTCGATTCTGCGGCCGTACCTCAGGCAACTGGTCACGGCCTCAACGTCAGCGGCCTTGCACGCCTTGCTGTCAGGAATGATGGTCTGGATGGCGGGGCCTCTCCTGATGACCTTGTTTCAGGTGGAGGCGCCTCTGTCGATGGAGCCGGCATCAACCGAAGTCCATGCAACACCGGAGCCGGGCTCAACGGAATCGTCCGCAGCCGACGGTTTGGTCACCGAGGTGAGCAGCGGCATCGACGCCGTGCGCGATTCGATGAAGAACTGGGTGCACGATCTGGTCGAGGCCGAAACCCGGCAGGACACCCTCATCAACTTTTGCTGGCTGATCATGCTGATTGCTATCGGCAAGAATCTGTTCATGTATTTGCAGGGGTTCTTCATGGCCTTTGTGCAACAGTCGGTGATTCGTTCCCTGCGTGATCGTCTCTTTGAGAAATACCAAAGACTCTCGCTCGACTATTTTCACCGCCGTCGCACCGGTCAAATTATTTCGCGTGTCACCAACGACGTGGTCGTGCTCAATGAATCAATCGACCTCGGCTTCAACCATCTGGTGGCCGACACGATACTGGCCCTGACGTTTTTCTCATTCCTGATTATCCTCAGTTGGAAGCTGACCCTTCTGGCTATGGTTGTTCTTCCGGTGGTCTTCGGTTTTATCTGGTTCATAGGCAAAACCCTCAGGCGGCATTCGGAGCGCTCGCAGCAACGAATGGCCGACGTCAACTCCGTCCTGGAAGAAGCCGTGAACAACACCCGCATCGTCAAGGCTTTCTCGATGGAGAAGTTTGAAACCGAAAAGTTCATCAAGACGACCACTAACTACTTCCGGTCGCTCCTGCGCATGACTCGGATTCGACACCTTTCCTCGCCCATCAACGACGTGCTCATCAGTTTTGCCGGTGTGGTTATTCTGATGTATGCCGGGGCGCGCATTATCGCCGGTACCGGCGAGCTTGACGCGGGCGATTTCATGACCTTCGTCGTGGCCATGTTCGCTCTGATCAAGCCGGTCAAGTCGCTCAGTCAGATCCATATCAAGCTGCAGGAGGGGCTGGCCGCAGCCGAGCGCGTTTTCAGGGTTCTTGATGCCGACGAGAAAATCGTCGACCCTCCCCAGCCACAAAAAATAGATCGTCTCACCGACTGCATCTGCTACGACAAAATCGATTTCAGCTACAACTCGGGTGATATGGTCCTGAAGGATGTATCCTTCAAAGTACGCTTCGGCGAAGTGGTGGCAATCGTCGGACCCTCAGGCGCCGGGAAGTCGACGCTTTTGGATCTGCTGCCTCGCTTCTACGACCCACAAGGAGGTTCCATTACAATAGATGGAATCAATATAGCCGCGGTCTCACTAACCTCGCTGCGTGGCCTGATGGGAATCGTGACACAGGAGACCTTTCTGTTCAATGACACCATCTACAACAATATCGCCTACGGTCTTCATGATGTTCCGCGCGAGGCGGTGATCGATGCCGCCCGCATGGCCAACGCCGATCGATTCATTCGTGAATTCGAGAACGATTACGATACGCTGGTGGGTAATCGTGGGGTGATGCTCTCCGGCGGCCAGCGCCAGCGTCTGGCTATAGCCCGCGCCCTTTTGAAGGACCCACAGATCTTGATTTTCGATGAGGCGACCTCGGCGCTGGACACCGAGTCGGAGCTGCTGGTCCAGGAAGCGATCAGCCGCCTGATGAAGAACCGTACTACGCTGGTAGTGGCGCACCGTCTGTCAACCATCGTCAACGCCGATAGAATCGTGGTGATTGATGACGGCCGCATCGTGGAAGAAGGTCGACATGAGGACCTCCTGCGCGCCGATGGCTTATACCATCGCCTGTACATGATGCAGTTCAAGAACGGCGAAGTTGTGCAACAAAACGATCTGGCAGTGTCAACGACAGGTAAGGAGAAACCTTAGTGCCGTCACGTGGTATCAAAAAAACAGAGATGGCATTCAAGCGCTTCCTGCACCCCCTCTTTCGTCTTTTCTTCAGGAAGGGAAATCCCTCGCGCTACCCGGTGCAGACGGAAAAGGTGCGATCGATTCTGATCCTGCGTCCCGACAAACTGGGAGATATGATAACGATCATCCCCGCCGCTCACGCCCTCAAGAGGGAGTTCCCCAGGTTGCGGATCGAGATTCTGGCGTCACCGTTGAACAAACAGTTGGTTGATAACGATCCCGTCTTCGACGCTGTGCACGTTTATCGCAAGAATATCCTTGATGACCTGCCGCTGGTTCGTCGCCTCAGGGCTAAGCGTTTTGATATAGTTTTCGACGCCATCTGTCTCGACTCGGTGACCGGGCTGCTGCTTACCAGGCTGATCGGTAACAGTTCGATCACCGCCGCCTCCCGCAAGCAGGATCTTTTGCCGTATTACGACTACTGCGAACCTTATCAACGTGATGGGCAGGAACACAATGTCGACAACGGCCTGCTGATCTTCAACCTGTTCGGCCTGAACCCGGCGACCATCGACCCGTTTTCCCCCGTTCACATGCCCGAGGAGTCCCAGGCTAAGGCGGCGACTTTCGTCAAGTCAATTGGTGTGACCGGGAAGTTTTGCGTGGGTCTCAATATCTCGGCCGGAAGTCCGACGCGTACCCTGGAGATTTCGAAATATGCTGCGGTGCTCGACGGTATCGCTCGCGACCTGCCAGCGGCGCAATTTATTGTCATTTGCACCAAAGAAGATCGTGAACGCGGTCGGCAACTCCTCCAGGGACACGAAGGAAAAGCGTTCCTGGTTCCCGAGGGGTTGTCGCTGCTCGACGCTGCGGCGGTGATCAGCCATGTAGATATGTTCATCAGCCCCGACACATCGCTGATCCACATCGCACGACTGATGAAGATCCCGGTCGTCGGGCTGTACTGCGGTCATATGCGCAACTATCATTCCTGGAAACCGTACCGACAGCAGCACGGCTCAGTGGTGTCGACTCACGAGGGCCATCTGCACGACATCGGACCAGAGCAAGTTGTCGACGAATTCCGCAAAGTCATGGCGAGCGTCGACTCGAAGGATGCCGAGACATCATCGTCGACGCTTTAGAAGAGGACAGGCGCAATGACCGACCGGGCAGTAATGGCAAAGTTAAGGCAGTGATGGACACAATCTCGGCAGTAATAATCACTAAGAACGAAGAGGCCAATATCGGTCGATGCCTGCAGTCGCTTGAGTGGGTGGATGAGATAATCGTCGTCGACAGTGGTTCAGTAGATGATACGCGCCAGATAGCCACCGAAGCCGGCGCCGTCGTGTACGAGACGGTCTGGACCGGGTTCGGACCGGCCAAGGCCTTCGGTGTCGAGCGGGCCACAAGTCGCTGGATACTCTCGGTCGATGCCGACGAAGTCGTCACCGGTGAGCTGGCCCGTGAAATTCGGGAGGTGCTTTCCATCGGAACCAACCGACACGGTTTCGACATGCCGCGCCTTACGAATTTCCTGGGACGATGGATCCGTCATTGCGGCTGGTACCCAGACCGCGTCCTTCGAATGTTTTTGAAAGCACACGGCAACTTCAACGACGCGCCAGTGCATGAACGAGTTATTCTCGACGGTGACATCGGACACCTGGAGTCGGACCTGCGACACTACAGCTACCCGACGCTGGAGCATTATCTGACAAAGTCGAATCGATACACGACTTTAGGAGCTCAGCAGGCCTTTGAAAACGGCAAACGGGCCGGCTGGTTTGATCTTGTCATCCGTCCGCCGGTGTCGTTTATTAGTCACTTCATATCACGGCAGGGATTCCGCGACGGCCTGGAAGGTCTCTTGATCTCGGTGCTTTCTGCGGTTGCTGTCCTGGTGAAGTATGCCAAGTTAAGAGATCTGCAACGGAGGCAGACCATGAGAAAGACCGACCCGACATGACCAAACCGCTCGACCTCAAACCGGGGGATCGCGTTCTCGTCAGTCGCACCGACCGTCTGGGCGACCTGATTCTGGCGCTGCCGTTTGTGGAAACCCTCAAGTACCGCTATCCCGAGTGTCGCATCGAGGTCCTGGCCTCACTGTATGCATCACCGATCCTGGAGAACAACAGTCGCATCGACGGTATCGTGCGCGTACTCAACGAACAGTTGGTTGCCGACCGTCTGTACAAGAAGGACCTGCTGCAAAAGATCAAACAAGCCAAGTACCAGGTGGTCATCGCTCTCTATCCGGATCGTCACGTCTGTCAGCTGTTTCACAAGGCGGAGATACCTCACCGCATCGGTACAGCCGGTCGGTTTCATTCGGTATTCTTTAACCAACGTCTGATCCACAGTCGCAAGTCCAACAAGAAGCACGAATGTGAATACAACCTTGACTTCCTGAAGTTTTTCCACGATGGCGAGACCGCCCGGGTACCGATTGTCTACCCCCGAGAGAAGGAGCTCACTCACGCCCGCCGCATCCTGAAGGAAGCCGGTGTCGAGGGCCGGTTCGCGGTGCTGCATCCCGGATCAGGAGGATCAGCCGAACGCTGGCCGCTCGATCGTTTTTTGCATCTATACAATGCTCTGGAGCAAAGTGGCATGCAGGTGGTGATCTCCGGTTCGGAAAAAGAGGGTGAGACCATTGATCAACAGTCTCGTGAACTTGGCCTGAAGGTGCGCCATATTACCGGTGACACCGATCTGAGAACCCTGGCGGCGGCGTTGTCGCTGGCTGACGTTGTGGTCGCCAACTCCACCGGACCACTGCATCTGGCAACGGCGGTAGGCACCAAGGTGGTGGGATTGTACCCCGGCAAGGCGGTTATGTCGCCGGCCCGGTGGGGTCCGTTGGGTCAGCACGACCGGGTGCTGGTTCCGGCCTCAAAAGAATGTCGGTGCCCGCCTAATGAGTGTGTATGTATGTTGACGATAACAGTAGAGAAGGTAGCATCGGAAGTTGCACAACTTTTTAACCAGGCGAACTAACGAGAAAACCAGCGGCATGAATCTGGCCGAATTCATCATCCAGATCGAATCGTTCAACGCCAACGTCGACATTGAGTTGATCCGCAGGGCTTACGAGTTCAGCGACCACGTTCACGCCGGCCAGACGCGCTCTTCGGGCGAGCCTTATGTCGAGCACTGTCTCGAAGTAGCGTTTATCCTGGCCGAGCAGCACATGGACTCGACCACCCTGGCCGCCGGACTGCTTCACGACGTGGTAGAAGACACCGACACGACGATTGAACAGCTTCGTCGCGAGTTCGGCGATGAAGTAGCAGAGTTGGTCGACGGTGTTACCAAGTTGTCCGGAATTCAGTTCTCCTCACGCGAAGAACAACAGGTCGACTATTTCCGCAAGATGCTGTTGACCATGGCCCGCGACATTCGGGTCATCCTGATCAAGCTGGCTGATCGACTACACAA
>CBDUZQ010000139.1:0-6909 GCA_965371755.1 uncultured bacterium | reverse complement strand
TTTCATTGCGCACCCGGGCGCCGCGCGGCAGCCAGAGAATCAATCCGGCGCCGACCTCATCGGTGATGGTATACAGTTCGAGTTGCTTACCGAGCATACGGTGGTCGCGCTTTTTGGCCTCCTCCATCCGGTGGAGGTACTCTGTAAGCATCGACTTCTTAGGGTACGAAACACCATAGATGCGCTGAAGCATCGGTCGTTTCTCATCACCACGCCAGTACGCCCCGGAGCTGGCGGTCAGCTTGTACGCTTTGATCAGTCCGGTGCGCGGGATGTGAGGGCCCCGACAGAGATCCTCAAATCGAGAATGCTGATAGAACGAGACGGTGTCATCTTCCAACTCTTCGACTATCTCGGCTTTATAGACGTCACCGACGGCGCGGAACTTCTCGATAGCTTGTTGGCGCGGAAGTTCACTCCGGCTGAATGATGCATTTTCGGCGATGATTTCGGCCATCTTCTTTTCAATGCGTTCCAGATCTTCCGGCGAGAACGGGGTGTCAACATCGAAATCATAATACCAGCCCTCGTCGATGGCCGGACCGATAGCCAATTTCGCCTCCGGGAACAGTTCCTGCACCGCCTGCGCCATAACATGGGCGCTGGAATGCCAGAACACCTGTCGACCCTCGGTTTGCGCAAAAGTCAGGATTTCTACCGGTGCGTCAGCGTCGAGGACTGCCATCAGGTCACACATCAAGCCGTCGACTTTCACCGCCAGCGCCTCTTTGGCCAGACGCGGAGAAATCGAAGCGGCGACGTCAAGACCAGAGACACCTTTGTCATACTGTCTGGTCGAACCGTCGGGCAAGGTAACCTGAAGCTGTGACATATCGTCGACTTCTTTCTACAACAAAACGAAAAGCGGAGATTCGGTCGGGGGATTCCGCCGACATCCGCTGTACTCATCTATGGTGGGCGATACTGGAATCGAACCAGTGACCCCTTGCATGTCAAGCAAGTACTCTAACCAACTGAGCTAATCGCCCATCTGTCAATCGGCGCCGCTTTTTCGCGATATCATTATCGCGTAATTGATGATAATACTTAGACCTACGCGACTTGTCAAGGCATAATTTCGGGATGACCAACGTCTGGTGCGACGGGTGGCCGTCTCAAACTTGTTTGGGGCGGGCTTCTCTTCCGTCCATGGCCAAACGAGTTTGACCGCGCCACCCAGCGGTCCTGGCCGGCAGAGGCCGATCGGCGGGGAACTGCGCACTGTCTCCGATCACGTAGACAGTCCGGCCATCTGTATGAAAGTCTCCGCCTTGACGTACTCCTCACGCAGGAGACTGCCGAACTCTTCCAGATCGGACTCAGTCACGTTCAGGTAATCAGCCACGCCATCTTGAGGCGAGCCGATCAGGTAGGCGTCTTGTGGATCGTAAAAAGTCCGCTTGGCGACAAAATCACCGAGGTGTATCAGATGGGCGATCGGCAACTTGTCTTCGCTCGCCATGGGTTGATGGTGGAAGCTGATGGAGTCGGCAAGACGTTTCGGCAGTTTCCAGTGGGTGGCCAGAAAGCCGCCGATTTGAGCATGGCTGAATCCCAGAATACGCTCTTCGAGGGCATGATCTTCGGACTCGCTGTCCGTTTGTCGTGCTTCAACGATCTTGGCCTTCTCATCAGGCAGGAAACAGAAAATGATCATCTTGCCGACATCATGTAATAGTCCCGACGAGAAGGCTGTGTCCGGGTCGATCATGCCGCGGTCTTTGATCCGACGAGCCAGCAGTCGACCACAGAAGGCGGTCGCCAGAGAATGACGCCAGAAGGATTCCTGGAATTCCTGGTCGACTTCGCTACCCTTGAACATATCGAGCACTGAGGCCGAGAGAACAAGGTTCTTGATCGCCTCCATGCCGACAATCATCACCGCGTGCTTGACCGATTCAATCTCGCGATTTAGTCCGTAGAATGCAGAGTTCGTTAGCTTGAGGACTTTCGCCGACATGGCCGGATCTTCAGCCAGCACGGCGGCAACTTGGCCGGCGGACGAATTCGGATTAGCTATGACTTTCTGAATCTGGTGAAAAACGATGGGTGGCGTGGGCAGGTTTCGGATATTCGAAATAACCAGCTTTGCCCTATTGTCGATAGTCGCGGGTTCCATAGTTCTATTCTGGGTCTCCCTGCTCTCCACCGGTATCGGTTAGTTTCTCAGCCAACCGGTCGGCGATTTTTTCCCGAACGTCAGATAGCTCGTAAAACCCTGACCCCATACGATGTCGTATTGTCTCAAGTCTTGCCTTGCCAAGCTGTCGTCCTCCGGAGTCGTTTTCTGCTCCTTCAACGCCGTATCCGTTTGTTGCTCGATGAGCTATCCGTCTATGGCGCAACCCGTCATTGTCGTATTCGATTCGGCCATACGGTTCGCGGTTGACTGCTCCACCGGCGCCGGAAAGCTGTACGATATCCTCCGGGTTACGGACTTGGTCGGCACTCGAGTTGGGCTGGGCCGGGCTTTTCCCGGGGTCACCAGCCTCCTGAGTTGTTTCGGGTTGCCCCGACGGCGCCTGGCTCGGTCGACCTGGCACCTGGCTTTCGTGATAAGGTCCTATCTTCATAGCATCACCTTCGACCTTCCTATTTCGGTGACGATCGTCTCGAATTTCATCTACTCTCTATCACAGCCACCTGACTTCAGTTCTTGCCGTCGACAAACTGCGGCGACGGGTCGCCGTCGCTGACATACTGAAGTATCTTGCGACTGTTTTTGAGTTCTCCCAGTTCCTCTCTGATGCGCTCGTATCGTTCTCTCAGATACTCTTCGCTCTCGGATACCAGGGTCATGTTCTTCTTGACCATGGTGGCAAGGCTGTTCACCAGCTTTTTAATTTCGGGCTTGGCCGCTGCTACACGGAACATCTGGGGATGTTTGGCCTTCATGGCCGCAACCTTGTCTTCAGATTGTTTGATTCGTCGGTGGCAACGTTCTATCTCGGCAAATAGATCCAGCAAGTGTTCGTCACGATTGAACTTGATCGAATCTCGCTGCTTGTCCATCGTGATGTAAAGTGACTGATAAAACGAGTACTCTTCCTTGAGAATCAGAAGCAACTCTCGTTCCAGCCGACTAATGGCATTGTAATCCAGGCTATCCATATTCATCCAGATGTTGCAAAGCCGCCGCTCGGAATCGGTTCGGTGGCAGCGGCGGGTGCGGTTTTGGCTTCCTGCTGTTTCAACTCCGACCAACCGGCTCTGAGATTGGTCAATACACTTATGACATCATCGATATCGGATAGATCTTTGGTCGCTTCGACGACGTTCGTTTGATTCACTATAAAGCTATAGAGTTTGCCAAGGTTTTCGGCGATTTCCCCCCCCTGCTCGTTGTCGAGGGTGGTGTAGAGATGCACCACGAACGTCTTGGCCTTTTCCAGGTGTTCGTAACCGGTCTGGTTCTCTTCCTTCCGGTAGCACTCAGCGGCGGCGCGGTAGGCGGCAATGGCTCCGTCATAGACTTTTATTACCAACTCCACCTGAGATTTGCCGAGCGTGTCAACAGTTTCATAAGACTTCAGCGATCCATCCATTGTAGTTTCCTATCTACTTGAGTTGTATCTTCCAAGTGCCCAGTTGTTGTTTATTCCGGCCAATTGCTGTGTCAGGAACTGCTGCTCAGCAGCCATCCGGCTAAGCGCCACTTCCATGTCGTAGAACTGCTGCAACAGAGTCTGACGACGGATGGCCAACCGTTCATCGATATCTTCGATGCGGCCCTCGATAGTCTCAATCTGTTTTTGATATGACAGAACGCGCCTGGCGAACGTCCCATCAATGGGCAGAGTCAAGCTTGTGACGGTGTCCGAGATCTGAGACGCCACACCTTTGGTAGGCGTGATAGTCCCCTCGACCCCATCGACCAAGTCAGCAGCCGTCATGGTTATTCTGAGTCTCAGGCCGTCGGTAGTATCGTTGCCCTCCTTACCGGTCAGGAATTGACCACTTCCCTCCGCCTCTTCCCCGTTTATCGTTCCCTCAACATCCAGTCCATCGATCGATTCAACACTGGCCAGACCCAGGATGGAGTAGGCGGTATCCGAAATGGAAGTGTCGCGTGTTATTGTCGAAGATGAGCCATAGGTGCCGCTGGAGAGTTTGAGGTAGCCGGTACCATCCTGATTATCGACCCATTCCACCGAGATGCCACGGCTTCCGATATTGGAATCGGCATCTATCTGATCCTGCAGTTCTTCGACCAATGCGGTAGTGCTGGAATAGGTGCCTTCTCCCAGCAGGATTTCATTGGATTCAAGGCTGTCAACTGTCAGTTTCAGTTTATTGTTGGTGGCGTCTATCACAATCGGTTCTGTTGCCGGATCGGTAAGGCCTGATCCGGTCATAGTGCCCGCTGTCGCTGCCCGGGTGATGTCGACATCAAATGAGGTTCCAACCTTCGTCTTGGGTCCGGAGTCGGCGAATTCGATCAGGCTGTTACTTGACACACCGGCGCCGGTGAAGAGGTTGATGACATCATCAAGATTGCTCACCAACGCTTCTTCCAGCTTGGTGTTGTCATATATGCCCAGCGTGCCATCAGTTTTCGTTTTAATGCCGATAGTGTAAAGCTGATTGAACTTCGATTCGACACCGGCGATGCTTCCGGAAACCACCGACCGCAATGCACTCTGCATCGACCAGACAGTGACATCACCGAACAGAATTCCGGAATCACCGGTATCAGTGTTGAATGTATTCTGGTTATCAATGAACTCTACGACGCCGTTATAGGCGTCGAGAAAACCCTTGATCCTGGCTTTGATGGAAGCTACATCTACCTCCGTCTTGATACTGACGCTTTCGCCCGGATCAGTTTCTTTTTTGGCGTATATCGTCACCCCGGCGATAACGTCTTTCAGGGTGTTCGTATCCGAGGTTACCGTAATGGGCGAACCTGAGCCGCCGGATGACCCCAGCGCCAGCTTAGCATCCGAGGCCGCTTGAAGCAGCGGCGTGAAGGTAGAGACCTGGAATTCATCCCCCGCAGTCAAAGTACCGGCGCCAAAGGTAAGGTACAGACCATCGGCGCCGGCCCCGGTAAGTTGTACTTCGGTATCGGCGGCATCGACATCAATGGAGCCGGAGTTGGTGCCATCAGTCCAGTTGATAGTGATAGTCCCTCCACCGAGGGTCATCTCCCCTGAGCCCTGGACAGTGAAGGTAAAAGTTTTGTTTTCTGTGCCGGTATACGATGCGCTGGCTCCCAGGTCAATAGTGGATGTGGACCCGGCTGCCTTATGAATGGTCTCAGGCAAATCAAAACTGCTCGTCGTGTAATCGAGGTTGAGGCCATCGGTGAGATTACTGGTGATCTCAATTGTATTGGCGCGCCCGGTCTTATCGCCGCTCAGTATCAGACGGTACGAATTCGAGTCGGAGCCATCATTAATGATAGTGGCTGTAACACCAATGTCGGCGTCATTAATGGCTGTTTTTATGCCGATCAGACTGTTGTTCGTTTCGTCGATGGTGATCGTTTTGGGGGTGGCGCTGCCAATGCCGATCTCTATCGTGCCTGTGCCAAAATCCGACAAGGACTCACTGGAGAAACCCTGACTGGCAATCTGATGGTTTCGTGCCAGCGATAGTACCTGAATGTCATAAGAGCCGGTCCCCGTCCGCCCGGAAGTGGTAGTGGTTAGATAGTCTGTATCCGAAACCGTGACCTTGGACTGCTCGAAAGTACTCGTTCTGGTCAAACTGGAAATTTGGCTCTGAAGCGCCAGGAATTTCGCCTCGAGAGCTTTGAAGGCTGAAATAATGTTGGTTTTTACAACTTTGTCGTATTCGAGCAGAACGGCATTCTGGCGTTCCAACTCAATCAGCTTATCAACAATTGAGGTGGTATCTAGGCCTGACTGAAGACCTGTAATGGAAGATGTGCCCGGCATTGTTTACCTCCTGTACCTGCCGACATCAATGTCATTGTCCGGTAGCGTCTGCATAATCGAATTCCGGGGGGAAGCATCCCTCCCCCCGGAAGTATAGTTCCTATGTACTAACCTACTAACCGAAGAGCGACAGAACCACCTGCGGAACCTGGTTAGCCTGGGCAAGCATGGCCGTGCCGGCCTGCATCAGGATCTGGTTCTTGGTAAATTCCGACATCTCTTTGGCCATATCGGTGTCACGAATCTGCGACTCGGAAGCGGTCAGGTTCTGAGCGGCAATACGCAGGTTTCTCAGATTGGATTCCAGAGTGTTCTTCTGGAAGCTACCGAGAGTACCACGAGTCGTGGACACTTCGTTAATAGCTAGATCGATAAGTCTCTGCGCGTCCTGGGCGCCCTGGACCGTAGTGACATCAATCATGGCAAGCGATGAGAACATGTTGCCAGCCATGTTTTTGGCAAGGGCCGTAGAAGCCATGTTGCGCAGAGAGATGCGAGCTGTCTGGCCAACATTACCACCGATCTGGAAGACCAGTGATTGGTCAAGGTTGTTGATAGTCTCGTTACCGCCTGAGGAAGTCAGGCCGTAATTGACCTCAATCGACTCTGTCCGGTCACCATTGTAAATCGTTGCATTCACACCGGCCGTGGCGATAGTCGCCGGGCCACCGTTGAGCTGGACCGAGAATTTGGTCGCGGTCGCAGTCAACAGCATGTTGCCGGTGTTTATGCCGGTTTCTGTGCCACTGGCGGTTGCTTCGGCATACTGGATCGACAGAGTGCTGCGAGTGGCGTCACCGATAGCGGCTGAGCCCAGAGTAAAGGTCTGTTGAGTACCAAGATCATCGGCTTTGATCGAACTGATCGCATTGGAATAGCCGTTGAAGTTCACAAGAGCATCAATGCCGGCCGTTGCCACACTATCGGTACCGCCAAAACCCAGAACATTCTGGAGTTCTTCTGTGTCGGCACCAACTGACACGTGGGTGACTGAGTAGTCAGAACC
>CBDUZQ010000138.1:0-6947 GCA_965371755.1 uncultured bacterium | reverse complement strand
TTGAGGTCGATCGCCTTGGGCAGGAGCTCCTGGCCGGACATGTGTGACGGCAACTCCACCCATAAGAACAGTCCACCCTCGGGATGCGTCCAGGTTGTGCCATCCGGGAAATGCTCCTCCATAGCTTTAAGCATAACGTCACGCTTTTCGCGATAGTCTGTCTTGATTAGCTCGATATGCGGTTCCAGCTTGCCGGAGGAAACATACTCATAAAGCATGTATTGATTGATACTGCTGGTGTGCAGGTCTATACACTGCTTGCTCTTTTCGACGTAGTCCAGGATGTCCCTGGGGCCATTGATCCAACCCACCCGGAACCCCGGTGCGATGGTCTTTGAAAAAGTGCGCACGGCAATAACAGCGTCGCCGCCTATCGACTTCAAAGTCGGCAACGGCTCCCCGGCGAACCGGACATCACCATACGGGTTGTCGTCAATAATGGGAATCTCGTATTTGAGCGCCAATTCGATCAGCGCCTTGCGTCGCTCCAGCGACAGGGTGATGCCGGTTGGGTTCTGGAAATTGGAGACGGTGTATATGATGCTTGGACGGTACTCGCGAATCTGTTTCTCAACCTGGTCGATAATCATCCCCTCGTGATCCATAGCAACCGGGGCGTATTTGGCTCCGTAGTAGTTGAATACTTGCAGCGCTCCGACGTAGGTGGGGTTTTCAGTAAGAATATACGAACCCGGCGAAATAAACGTCCGCGCAATCAACTCAATTGCCTGCTGCCCGCCGGTGGTGACGATGATATTGTCGACCTCGGATTTGGTGCCGCGCTCGGTGGCGCGTTTAGCCAGCAGTTCCCGCATCAGCGGCACCCCACGCGTGAGTGAGTACTGCATACTGTCGGAGCCATACTTGGCTATAGCATCAATCAACGCCTGCTGAAGATCCTCCAGGGGGAACATCTCGGGAGCAGGCAAACCACCGGCGAAGGAAATCACACCCGGCTGCGACGAGGTCTTCAGGATTTCTCTGAGGATCGACGCCTGAAGATTCTTGACGTGCGGGTTGACCGGCCAGCGGTCGGTACGAACTTCTTTATTCTGTGTAACCACCATTGGTGTATCCTTTCCCTAAGGCCCATATCACAACGGGGCGCGTCACAAAGCGCCACCCATGTGGCAATCCTGTAACCGGTCTATCTATTCGTTTCTACCACTTAATTATACCCAACGGCTGCGAAGAATTCAAACGAAATCGGGGACAATTTGTGAAAAAAAGTGCGTGGACTCCTAAGTAAGGACAAACCGCGAGGTTGTTGTTGCTTCAGCCCCATTAAGGAACCGTTGAATCGGATTGTTCTACGAAACGAATGGCGATTATCCGACAGATATGTTTGTCCCAGTAGTAATCTCCAATAAAACGATCACCGCCGATGTCGCTCATACTCTCAAGGATCACTATGGCATCGGCGCCCCATTGACAGGCCTGGATCCGCGCAACCCTGATCTGCTCATCCTCTGAGGTATACTCATATTCCCAGTCTGAACTCTGCAATAAAGTCATGTAGCCGATCTCTTCGAAATCGTCTTCTTTAGGTACGATTCCCAGTACCTGGATTTCATCGTAGTGCTGCCGACAAACCTCCAGAGGGATAGCTTCGGCCTTCATATTCGGGTAAGCAGATATCTTTACCGGAGCCATACAGCCGCCAAATGTACAAACCACAAGGGTCGCCAGCAGGCCCGGGAAGAAAACTCTGTACATCAAGATTAACCTCCAAACAATAGCCACCGAGCACTGACGCTTCGCCCTCGTGATCAGGAAAAAGAGCCACCGTCCGGAATCGAACCGGAGACCTACTGATTACGAATCAGTTGCTCTACCATCTGAGCTACGGTGGCTATTAGTCTCACTTTCGGCTGCCATGATAGGCCGTCCAGCCCCGCCTGTCAAGAAAAAGCGTCCTAATCCATGAGCAGGGTCCGGAGATGTTTCGCGTATTTGTACTTGGCAGTCATGGTCCATAACTCTATATTCGTCCTTCAGAGATGCAATATGACAAAGCCATAGTTGAGAGTATTGACTCCGAACCGGAGAGTTTTTCATGGCGATGGCGCGACGTTGACGCGCGATCGATAGTCGTGGTGCTGGTTCTGGTTTATGTGCTGGTGCTCATCCGCACGGCCTGGGTATCTGACGACGCCTACATAACTTTTCGTACTATAGACAATTTCGTTAACGGCTACGGTCTTCGGTGGAACGTGGCCGAGCGAGTCCAGAGCTTTACTCATCCCTTGTGGCTGTTTGTGGTGACCTTTGCCTATTTGATTACGGGTGATCTGCATTTTACCAGCATCTTTCTGTCGATAGCGATTTCGGCGGCTGCCGTGCTGATACTCGTTTGCGCTGTGGCCCGATCGAGCACATCAGCCATCCTGGCTCTGACCGTTCTGATCTTGTCCAAAGCATTTACTGATTACTCCACCTCTGGTCTGGAGAACCCTCTGACACACCTGTTGTTGGTGGTGTTCATTCTCATATATCTCCGGTTTGAAAAGAGTCACAGACTACTCTTGCTCTTATCGCTGGTAGCCGCCCTGGGGACCCTCAATCGGATGGACACACTGCTCTTGTACTTGCCGGCATTGATCTTTGTTGCAATTCGGCTGCGCACGTGGCGAACGATGAGAGTGATAGCGGTTGGGTTCCTGCCGTTCATCTTATGGGAAGCGTTCGCGTTCCTATACTATGGCTCTCTGGTTCCCAATACCGCTTACGCCAAACTGGCCGCCGGAATCCCAAAAGGAGAAGTTATTCAACAGGGTGTGCTCTATTTGTTCCACTCGATCAGTCTGGACCCACTGACTCTGTTTGTCATCGTCAGCACCGCCGTGGTGGTGTTGCTCCGACGCGAAAGGATAATGTTTCCTCTGCTGGCCGGATCGGCCTTGTACGTGGCCTACATTATCTTCATAGGCGGCGACTTCATGAGCGGGCGGTTCCTCACACCTGTTCTGCTGGTGGCGGCAGCCATGGTCGCAAGATCGACACTCACGCGGTCAACTCCGGCCCTGGTGGCCACCGTCACGGGCATTCTGATCATCGGACTCGCACCGAAACATAACCCGCTGTTCAGCGACGCCAACTATGGTGAGGAACGCAACCAGGGCCTCGAAATAGAGCGAGGCAACGGCATTGCCGATGAACGTGGTTTCTACTATCCTATCACCGGCCTACTCAACTGGCGGCGAGGAGCCCCCATACCTGATCACCCCTGGGCACGCACCGGCGACGCCTGGAAAACAGGTGATTCCGGTAAGGTGGTGATCGGCGCGGCACTCGGATTCGCAGGCTACCGTGCCGGTCCCGGTATCCACATCGTGGACATATTCGGCCTGAGCGATCCGTTGTTGGCCCGTATGCCGGCGGCGAGAACTACCATCTGGCGTGTCGGCCACACCGACCGAGCGGTGCCCGATGGTTACGTGAAGAGTCTGGAGACAGGTGAAAACCACTTTGATCATGTCGGGTTAGCCGAATTTTATGATAAACTGGTGCGTGTTACGCGCGGCGATCTTCTGAATTGGTCCCGAATCACGACGGCCATCGCCCTCAATCTGGGATGGTATAATCATCTGCTGCCGACCTCCCTGCCTCCCCCTATGCGCATCGATTGGCAGGATATGCAGACCGTTGTCACCGTCGGATCACCTTTCGACAGTGAGGGCACCCATCGCCTTCACCCGGCTGGAGCACAAGTGGATCTGGGCCAGGTTATGACAGCTTCCGAACTCGAAATCGCCCTCGACCATAATGACGATTATGTGCTGGTCTTCGTAGCCGGCATGAGTTCAATCGACAGCCTGACGATTGGGCCGGCCATCCTTCCCGACGGCGGGATGGCTGTGCACCGGGTCGATGTACCCGACCAGGCATCCGATCAAGGCTATGATGCGATTCGGATATTCCCGAACGGCGGGGATAATCGATACTCGGTGGGACATTTACATTTCGGCCCGGCGGATACTACTTCAAGCGAATCGCCGCTTGGGACCAGCCCTTAAACGGGACACAGCACGGCCGCGCGTCTCATACCCGTCCATTCCGCTCAGCGTTTTTGTGTTGCCAAACAGGCCCGGCCGACTATCATAGCGCTATGACTGAAGCAACATCCGGTACGTTTTGGAGTCGCCACCAGGTTTGGCTGGCCCCCCTTTTGATCTTCGCCGCGGCTATAGTGGTCCGTCTGGCTTATCTTGATCAGGCAGCGACGTCCCCCACCTTTCAGCAGCCGATCATGGATGAACGATACCATCTGCACCTGGCTGAACAGATCAATTCCGCCGATGGTCTTCCGAACGAACCGTTTTACCGGGCGCCGTTGTTTCCGTACCTTCTTTCGATCCTGATGGGAATTACCGGTGATTCCCTTTTTATTGTTCGCTTGATCCAGGCAATCCTCGGATCGCTGCTGCCAATTCTCGTCTGCCTGCTCGGTTTGCGGCTATTCGACCACCGTATCGCCTATTGGGCGGGCGGCGTGGCCGCCTTCTATCCGACCTTCATCTACTACGATCAGGCGCTCTTGATCACGTCGTTGATGGTGATGCTAACGTCGCTGCTGGCGCTGCAACTGCTGCGCTGTGAAGACAGGCCCTATCGAACCTCACGGTTCTTTCTGGCGGGTTTGTTGCTGGGGTTGGCAGGGCTGGCTCGTCCCAACATCCTGTTGCTGGGGCCGGCGCTGCTAATCTGGACGTGGCTGGTGCTTAGTCCGAAGGTGGGCACCCGGGCGGCGCTAGGACGATATCTCATTATAGCCGCCGCATCGCTGATCGTTGTCCTGCCGGTAACCATACGCAATTACGTAGTGGCCGACGACTTCGTCCCGATCGCCTGGCAGGGCGGGTTCAACTTCTTCATCGGCAACAACCATGAATCCAACGGCTGGTCGGCGACAGTACCCGGGATCGACGTCACTTGGGAAGGTGGCTACAGAGAGTCTATTGCCATCGCTGAGGAAAGCGAAGGCAGAACCCTGAAACGTTCCGAAGTATCTGATTTCTGGTACGGTCTTGCCTGGCAAGAAATCAGAAGCGATCCTTCCGCATTCATAGGGTTGTTGTTCCGAAAACTGCGGCTGTTTCTCAACGGCTACGAGATTCCTAACAATCAGAACATCTACCTGGCCCGAAAACTCGGACCGGTCATGAAGCCTCTGATGTTCGCGCACTGGATCTACTTTCCGTTCGGATTGCTGGCCCCGCTGGCCGTTATCGGTCTGGTGCTGTCGCTATCACAGTGGCGGAAGTTCCTGCCAATATACCTAATGTTAGGCTCTTACCTGGCTACGCTGTTACTGTTTTTCGTGTGCGCGCGCTTTCGCCAACCGATGATACCGTTCATGATTCTGTTTGCCGTCTATGCCGTTTTCCGCATGGTCGAGTTCGAGAGACGCCGCCAGATGAAGAACCTCGCCCTGGCGCTGTTCATGCTTGCCCTGTTGTTGGTTGAATCAAACCATGACGCCCTCGGACTGGATCAGCACCGAGTAGCGGCCGAAGATCAATTGGTCATCGGCAATGCCTATCTGGCGCAGAACAATCTGGCCGGAGCAGAAATGGAATACAAGCGCGGTCTGGCTGCCGATTCGACGTTAGCGGCGCTCCACAACAACCTCGGGCTCATCAAGATTCGGCACAACCGCGTCGGCGAGGCGATGACACATTTCACGCGAGCCACACGGGTCGACCCCGGTTATCTGGAAAGTTACATGAATCTGGCCAGTGCTTATCTCGAAACGGGTCAACTCGAGGCCGCCACCAGTATTCTTGAGCGAGCGACCGTGCGTCATCCCCGCAATGATATGGTTCATCTGAAGCTCGGTGCGGTCTATGCCGAAGCCGGTCGAACCGAGGAAGCGATCAGACATATCCAGCGCAGTCTCGAACTGAATCCGAACAGTGACGCTGCGCGCCAAGCGTTACGAGGAATTCAGAACACTGTGGACAAACCATGAGGTTGGGGAGTGTTGATAATCCTCGTGGACTGTTGTGTTGGGTCTTGATCCGCCGCAGTCGGATTGTGACCCGACACATAGCTACACATCAAACAAGAGCGGCAGGTCACACAAATCCCCTCGCGCTGATTTGCAAGATCCGCCGCAACTACCCATGCTGGCTTTTTCAACAAACCCGTTACTGGTGGCCCCAAAACAACACTATGGCCGCGATGATCCTTCATGTGATTCATCGCGGCCTGATAGCGGTCGTTTTTCGAACTTGCCGTCAGTAGTCGGTCTACTTCATCAGCACCATCTTGCGCGACTGGGAGAAGCCGTCGGTATTCAGTCGGTAGAAATAGACACCCGACGCTATGTCGGTGGCATCAAACTCGACCGTTTCAATCTGACCTGCCTCGGCAACACCGGTAAACGAAACGACTTCCTGGCCGGTCACGTTGAAGATTGTCAGGCTATACTCACCACCGCTCGGAAGTGCGAAGGCTATTGTGGTCTTCGGATTGAACGGATTCGGATAGTTCTGGAAAAGTCCAAATTGTTCCGGCAGCGACTTGAAAACCACAGGCGCTCCGTCATAAGCAGCCATTTCAAGGCTGATCAACTCACTCCCGGCCTGAAGAAACGCGCCTTCAAAAGATGCACCGATTTCAATCTTTGAAACCAGCACTCGTGTCTCAGCGCCATCGGAGTGATATCGCATATCCATATTGTTGGCCAACAGTGTCGGCGTGATGTCCCCGGCAAACACAACCAGCGCAGCACCCATCCGAGTGTTAACCGAAAGAATGCCGTCATTAAATGTGTATGATGCCGGCACCGGCGCCAGCTTCGGATACGGCAGAGCGTCACCGACGATGATACGGATTTGGTAGACAAGGTCGGCAACCGACAGAGTCAAACCATCAGCGTTCACGTCGGTAGCAGCGACCTGACCCTGGTAGTTGACATTAAAGACGCCAATACCCTTGACGAA
>CBDUZQ010000137.1:0-6957 GCA_965371755.1 uncultured bacterium | reverse complement strand
CAACTGGCCCGCAAGGGAGAACTACGCACGCTTATTGAGTTGTACACGCAGCGACTCACGAATATGGGGACCACGCCATCTTACTTCCTGACCGACAACAAGCCGGGGAAACGTGGTGCTATCTGGTCGGTGCGGCTGAACTATGGTCTAAAAGGCGAACTACGCCTCAATTTCTCGCTCACCGGAAGACACGCCGACAATCGCACGGCTCGTCTCACCGGACGCGGCGAACTGGTGGCTGGGTTTTGATGGGTATGAGTAGAATTGTACTATACATACTTCTGACCGGGTGGTTGACGGCAGAAGCAGTTGCCACCGATGTAGTCTACCGAGGTGAAAGACCTGCGACTGCAAAACAGATCGGACGTCTGGCGGCGAATCGTTCATTTGACGGAAACCTGGTCGACTCCGTGCTGACCATATTGAGCGGCGAGGGGTACCTGGATGCTCGGGTGGAAAGATCCGGCGACAGCCTTGTCATAGACAGCGGCCCACGTTCGCGACTGGCGTGCATAGTCATCAGTGGTGATTCGACTTTCGACATTGGAGTTCAGGATTATTTCAGCCGTGACAATCTGGAAGACCGAATTGAGGGCCGGCTTCAGCATCTGTACAATCAGGGGTTCCATTATGCATCGCTGCAAATCACCGGGGTGCGTCGTGACGGTCTGTCAATCGAGGTTGATGCGACTCTTAACCGTGGGCCGGTAGTTATGGTGGCTGACGTGCGCTATCTCGGTTTGGAACGAAGCCGTCCGGAACAGATTGCGAGGCTCCTGCCGATTCGCCGCGGCGATACGCTGACCCATGAGGCTCTGCAGTCAACCGAAGCGGCAGCCGATAGAATCGGCTACGTCACCTTCAGGCCGCCGATCAGGGTGCAGCCGCAGCCGGGGTACCAGGCCGCGGTGCTCGAACTGCAATTCGATGAGAAGAAACAGTTCCGGATCGAGGGAACCGGCGGCTACATCCCGGACAATTCAACCGGGCTGGTCTGGTCGTTACAGATGGGCTTCACCAACATGTTCGGAGATGGTCGACAGGCCAGAATGCTCTCGGAACGCCGTGAAAAAGGGCGCAACAGCCTGGCCCTGGAGTATCGCCAGCCGTTGTTCCTGGTGGGGATGGGTGAGCTGACCGTGAGCGCGGCGACCCGGGACTACCGTGATCAGTTCTATGAGTTTACCGCTTCATCGCAATACTCCTCCGGTTTTCGTTCCGGCTGGGAAGGCGCTCTCGGCCTGGCCTTCAAGTCGGTGACTCCGGCCGACGGGCAACCGTCGTTTCGACGGTACACTGCGAGGGTGTCGATGTCACACGGAGAACTCCTGCCGCGAAGTAACCCAATCCGAGGTTGGTCGCTATTCTGGTCGGTAGCCTATGCGCACCGGCGCTATTCCGGTGACAGCCTGGCCGGCGATCTCAGGCGACAGGTTCTTAACGACACCCGCGCCACCGTATCACTGCAAGCAGCACAAAGCATATATCGTCGCGTGGTAATGCAGCTAAAGGGTGGTTACCAGGGTTACCGCACAACCGAATCACTGCCGCCGGTGTCGGAACTTTACCTGGTCGGCGGACCCGGTTCCCTGCGGGGCTATCGTAACGAGCAGTTCGCGGCCATCCACACGGCGACAGGGTCCGTGGAGCCGAGGTTGCGGTTTGACCAGGGTTACCTTTTCTTTTTCTATGACGGCGCCTACTTGAACAACCGCGTACATGGTGACGACAACAGTATCGACACCAACGAACAATACCGCTACGGCTACGGCTTAGGGCTGGCTGTGATGGAACCGGGCCGGGTTCTGAGACTCTCGCTGGGCTGGAATCCAGAGCTACCGTTCGACCAACCGCGACTATCGGTCGAGTTCACCGCTGACATATAAACTTGACGACCGACCGCTGACGGGCCTATCGTCCTGAGTGCACAAGCTGATCGAAACCCTCAGACTGATTCGAATCCTTAACTGCTTGATGGCCATGTTAGGCGTCGGTTTGGGCGCTCACCTGGTCAAGGCAGAACCTGCCTATTATGGTCCGGTCATGTCGGCGTTGTGCGCCTTCCTTGTCTGCGCCGCCGGGAACATTGTAAACGATCTGGTCGACACCGAGATCGACCGCATCAATCGACCCCATCGCGTTATGGTTCGACAGGCTCTGTCGCGCCGCTACGCCATAGTCGCGGCCGTAGTCCTGAACCTGGCGGCGGTAGCGATTGCCCTCACGGTCAGCCCGGCCGTTACGGCCATCGGCCTGATCGCCATCGGCCTCCTGATGGCGTACAACTTACGACTAAAGCGGGTTCCCCTTTTGGGCAATGCCGTCATCGCCCTGTTGGGCGCCATGACTTTCATGACCGGAGGACTGGCCCTGGATGTGGCCGGCAGTTTCCATCTGCCGGGGCCGTTGATCCCGGCTGTTTTCGCCTTTCTGTTTCATATCGTGCGGGAAATCGTCAAGGATGTTCAGGATCTTGAAGGGGACCGCAAGCTCGGCGTGACGACTCTGCCGCAACTGATCGGTGTCCGTCAGTCACTCAAACTGGCCCTGTTCCTGTTCATGGTTCTCGTAGCGGCGACGCTGGCGCCGATCATAGCCGGATGGTACGGCCTCTGGTATGGCGTGATCACGGTGTTCATTATAGATTTGCCCCTGACGGCTCTATTGCTATTAATATGCCTCAATCCCAGCGACCACCGCCTTCAGATCGGTTCGACCGCGTTGAAGGTGGGCATGGTCATGGGTGTCGTGGCGCTGGCGGCCGCGTGAGCTTTTGGGAAACGATTGGCTCGCTTGAACGTATAAATCGAGTTGTGAGGCGGACAACCCGCTGATGAATGACACCGGGGAACAACCGGCACGCCAGAGGAGAGAATGACAACGGTCTGGGTGAAATGATAAAGGTTCTGATCCTGCTAATCTGCCTGTGTGTCCTGGTTCCGTCGGTGATGGCCCAGGGTATCTCGGTGTCTCAATCCCTGAGCAGTTTCAATATCGCCTATGAGGACAGCGTTCTCTTTGAGATTGAACTGAAATGGGAAGGACCTCAATCCGCCTATCTATTTGGGAGACCGCTCAGCCCGGCTATCGATGGGATGATCATCCGCGGCTTCAGTTCGTCGATATCCTCAACCGGTGACGGCGACGACGAAATCACCACCAAGCAGTACCGTTACGTGCTGGCGCCGATCTCATCCGGACCGGGGCAAATCACGCCGGTGAATATCAGCTACGTCACTTGGCCGGACTCATTGCCGGGACAACTTTCTACTGAGCCGATGACGGTCGTGATTGCAGAACCATTGCCGCCGCCGCCGGAGCGCGATTGGTCGTTATTGTACTATCTCGCGGGCGCCCTGGTTCTGGTGGGATCCGCCGGAACGATCGTGCTGTGGCGACGTTCACGGAACCAACGACCGGCCGAGTCGGTAAGAACGGTGGTGGAACGATTTCTCGACGATCTGCAAGTCTTGAAAGCGGATTCGGGAGACGACCACAAGAAGTTTCAGACGGGGTTGTATAGCATCCTGGCGGAGTTCTTCGAGAGACAGTACGGGCTGAAGGCCGGTGAATACTCCGAGGAGCAGTTGGCCAGGGAGCTTCTCAAGTCCGGTCTGAGCGAACAGGCTCGACAGAAAATTACCGCCTGGTTCTTCCAGGCAAAGCGCGATAAGTTCAGCCCCGTCACGGCGGGGCCCGGTGAGACGATTCGTCTTGAAGCGGAAATACGTGAACTGTTTGAAAAACTTTAGTTCAGTTTGATATGGAGGATTGATGCACACCGAAATCCAGGAAATCCAGGCCCAGGTGGAACAGGAGTCATCATTTGTTGAGCGGCTGACCGAGCAGATCAGTTCTGTTATCGTGGGACAACAGTATCTGATCGACCGACTCCTGATCGGCATTCTGGCCGACGGCCACATTCTCATTGAAGGCGTGCCGGGACTGGCCAAAACGCTTTCGGTCAAGACGCTCTCGGATGCTATCGATGCCAAGTTTCAGCGGCTTCAGTTCACACCCGATCTCTTGCCGGCTGATTTGATCGGAACAATGATTTACAACCCGCAGACCTCGGAGTTTTCGGTCAAGAAGGGACCGGTGTTCGCCAACATCATTCTGGCCGACGAAATCAACCGCGCGCCGGCCAAGGTACAGTCGGCGCTTCTGGAAGCGATGCAGGAACGACAAGTCACCATCGGCGACACTACCTTCAAACTCGACGAACCGTTTCTCGTGCTGGCGACGCAGAACCCGATTGAACAGGAAGGAACCTATCCCCTGCCGGAAGCGCAGGTCGATCGGTTCATGCTGATGCTCAGAATCGAATACCCCTCGCCGTCCGAGGAGCGCGAGATTATGGATCGCAACACCGGCGCCAAGGCAGCCGAAGTGACGCGCGTGGTGACGACGGCCGACATTATCAGGGCACGACAGGTTCTGCGTTCCATTTATGTCGATGAGAAAGTCAAGGACTACATTATCAACATCGTTTTCGCCTCGCGTGAGCCGGCCAAATACGGTCTGGGTGAGTTGACCGATCTCATCGCCTACGGCGCCTCTCCGCGCGCCTCGATATATCTAAACCTGGCCGCCAAGGCGCACGCCTTTCTCAAGGGACGCGGCTACATCACCCCGGAGGACATCAAAGCGATTGGCTACGACGTGCTGCGACACCGGATCATTATAACTTATGAAGCGGAGGCGGAGGAGATCGACAGCGACAAAATCGTTGCCAAGATCTTTGACACCATCGAAGTGCCCTAATCAATCAATATGATTCCCAAGGAAGTACTCAAAAAGATCCGTCGGATAGAGATACGGACCAAGAAACTGGTCAACGACCTGTTCTCGGGCGAGTATCACTCCACTTTCAAGGGGCAGGGTATGGAGTTTGAGGAGGTGCGGCAGTATGAACCGGGTGACGATAT
Source organism: uncultured bacterium (assembly GCA_965371755.1). Taxonomy (GTDB): domain Bacteria; phylum Zixibacteria; class MSB-5A5; order GN15; family FEB-12; genus JAJRTA01. Next base: position 2,029 of record CBDUZQ010000137.1, on the reverse strand, counting down.
ACGCTTGATAGATTGGAACGTCACGGCACGAACGGGCTACCCGCACATTAAGAAGTTCAAGGAGGAGCGGGAACTGTCGGTGGTGCTGCTGGTGGACGCCTCATCATCCGGTCAGTTCGGTACTCGCAAACGGTTCAAGAGCGAAACGGCTGCCGAACTGTGCGCGCTGCTGGCTTTCTCCGCCATCAAGAACAACGACAAGGTTGGACTGATAATTTTCACGGACAGTATCGAGAAATTCGTCCCGCCCAAGAAAGGCCGCGGTCATGTCTTGAGATTGATTCGTGAGATACTGTATTTCCGACCGCAAGGGACCCAGACCGACATCGGCGGCGCTCTGGAGTATTTCACCAAAGTGATCAAGCGCAAGTCAGTGGTTTTCTTGGTGTCGGATTTCTTGTCCGAGGGATTCTACAAGCCGCTGCAGATCGCCAACAAAAAGCATGATATCATCGCGGTCAAGATCACCGACCCGCGTGAAACCAGGTTCGAGAATGTCGGACTGATCGAACTGGAGGATGCCGAAACCGGCGAGGTCATCATGGTCGACACGGCCTCGCGCACTTTCCGGCGGGAGTTTGCAGCCCGCGCCCAGGAAGATACGTCGGCTCTGGAAAAAGGGTTCAAGCTGATAAACCTCGACTTCATAAATATCCATACCGACCAATCATACATCGTGCCTCTGATTAACTTCTTTAAGGTGCGGGAGCGAAGGCATTGATGAATCGTGCAAGCATAGTAAGAACTCTGCGGAACCGTCTGGCCCGGTTTCCCGTCAGGACGCTTGTAGTTATCGTCATTAGCGCAGCCATGTTGTTGCTCACATCGTGCGGTGGAGCTGCCGATAACTCGGTCGCCATCGAGCGACACAAGAAACTGGCCGGTGAGTTGCGTGACAGCAAACTGTATACTGCCACCATCGAAGAGTATGAGAAGCTGCTTGCTTATCCCGACGTCGACGTGAGAACGAGAGGCAACGTTAACTACCTGATCGGAAAGACCTACTTTGAGAACCTGGCCGACTACGACCAGGCAGCCGCCTACTACATTCGCGCACGCGCCATCGACCCGGAGGGTTCATACATAAACGAAGCGTCTAAGAACTTAGTAGCGTCCCTGGAGAAAATGGGTCGACTGCTGGATGCCAAGAGGCAACTCAACGCAGCCACCGACCTGACCGCGGCCCCCAAACAGGAAGGCGACATAGCGGTGGCTCGGGTGGGTGGTATCCCGATCTGGTTGTCTCAAATCGAAGAGGAGCTGCAGTCGCTGCCGGTCGAGGTGCAGAAGCAGTTCACCAACCAACAGGCAAAGATAGAATACATGCACCAGTACGTAGCGGTCGAACTTCTGTACCGCGCCGCCCTTAGAGAAGCGTACGACGACGACCCTGAGATAAAGAGTCAGCAGCGGCTGCTTCTGCGCCGACTGCTGGTTGACAAATATGTTCTCGACAAGGTGATGCCGCAGGTCAGTATCGACACCAACGATGTGCGGAATTTCTACCTGGCCAACAAGGATGACAAGTACCACCAGGCTCCGTACGATTCGGTCAAAGCCCAGGTGTTCCTGGACTATCAGTCGCAAAAAGCGAACGCGGCGTTTTCGGACTACATTGCGAAGTTGTCAAGAGTTGAGAAAGTGGAGTTCTACGACCAGAACGTCAAGTGACTATCGGTCGCAGCATGAGTATGGATAGCATCGATCGATACAAGAGATGGACAACAGCACCCACGGCGCTGATTGTCGGATGCTGCCTGTTGTTCTGCCTGGCCGGATCGGCTGTTGCCCAGATCGATACGGTTTCAAACCTGCCCGGCATCACTGTCGAGACCTCGGTTGATCGCGCCGAGATGTTCATAGGGGATCTCATCACCTACCGGTTGACCATCACCTACGACTCCACCTATGAACTGGTGCCGCCGCCGTTGGGCGCCAATCTTGGTGCTTTCGATGTCAAAGACTACCAGACGGATATCATTACTCGGCTCGATGATGGACGCATTCGCAGCGAGAATATCTTCACCCT
>CBDUZQ010000136.1:0-6989 GCA_965371755.1 uncultured bacterium | reverse complement strand
CCGGATTTGATCCTGGCCGACGAACCGACCGGTAATCTCGACAGCAAGTCCGGCGGCGAGATTGTGAAAATCTTCCATGAGCTATGGAGCGCCGGGAAAACCGTGATAATCATTACGCACGATGTGAATATCGCCAAACAGGCACAACGAATCATCCGACTGAAGGATGGTCTGGTGGAGGGTAACGGCAATCTTGCATGATGCCTGACACATCTACGGCCCCCCGAGGTCGATGTCATCCATCGTTTCACCTACGAGCGAACGGGGATAGCCTGGCGCTATCCCCGTTTGTAATTGTTGGAGTAAGCCGTTTCATACCGCAGCGTGGTCTCCCCCTTTCGACTCGACTCAGCGATTCGGGCCAGAGCATGTGCCACGGGCACCCATGCTGACTGGCGTCACACTTGGCATACGAGGACGTCTGCCGTTCCCAGGAAGAATGAACCCCGGCTTTCGCCGGGGTTACTTTATGATATAGTTCGCTACGTTCGAGAGGAGCTTGAAGCTGTCAGCCCAACAGCGTCAGGAACACACCGGCGGCCACGGCCGAACCGATCACCCCGGCGACGTTCGGCCCCATAGCCGGCATGAGCGGGTTCACCTTGCCATCGGTAGCATCCGACACAAATTTCTGCACCACCCGCGCGGCCATCGGTACCGCCGAAACACCCGCCGCGCCAATGCACGGATTGATCTTCTTCTTCAGGAAGAGATTGAGAATCTTGGCGAAAATCACACCACCGGCGGTCGAGAACGAAAAGGCCACGGCGCCGAGAACCAGGATCTTGAGTGTGCTGGGTGTCAGGAACCCCGCAGCATCCATAGTGGCGCCGACGGTCAAACCCAGGAAAATCGTCACAATGTCGATCAGCGCGCCACCGGCGGTCTTGCGCAATCGCTCGGTGACACCGCATTCACGCAGCAGGTTGCCGAACATCAGCATTCCGATCAGCGGCGCGCTCGATGGAATGGCCAGCGAAGCGATGATGCCGGTGACAATTGGGAACAAGATGATGGCCGTCTTGGAGACCTTAATCATCTGGGGCATGTCGATAGCGCGCTCTCTCTTCGAGGTCAGCATGCGGATGATCGGCGGCTGGATAATCGGCACCAGCGACATGTAACTATAAGCCGCCACCGCCACCGGTCCCAGCAGATGTGGCGCCAGTTGGCTGGTCAGGAAAATCGACGTCGGTCCGTCGGCGCCGCCGATAATACCGATACAAGCAGCTTCCTTGAAACTGAAGCCCAGCAGTAAGGCTGCGCCCAAAGCCGCCACGAAAATTCCAAGTTGCGCCGATGCGCCCAGCAGGAATGTCAGCGGTCGTCCCAACAATGGTCGGAAATCCGTCAGCACCCCGATGCCGAGAAAAATGATCGGGGGCAACAACTCGGTCTTGATCCCCTGCTCATACATCAAGCCAATGATACCATCAGCGTGGGAACTCATCTCGGCCAGCGGCAGGTTAGCCAGGATGGCGCCGAAGCCGATTGGGATTAATAGCAGCGGTTCATACTTTTTGACGATGGCGAGATAAATCAGGGTGCCCGCCACCGCAAACATCACCCAGTTGCCCCAACTGAGATTGGCGAAACCTGACTCTTGCGCCAGTTGCAGAAATGCTTCCATTGGTGGCGCCCTGCTACGCGATCATCAGAATCGGTTTCGAGGAATCGATTTCATCGCCGATCTGCGCGAATATCTCCGACACGGTACCGTCACATGGAGCCTTAATGTCGTGCGTGGCTTTCATCGCCTCGACCTGCGCCACCGTCTTGCCTTTGGTGACCGCGTCTCCGACTTTGACCACGATGTCGACGATTTCGACGCTCCCGGCAAAGCTCGAGTGGACCGGCGTACCGTTGGACGATGCCGGTGCAGCGATGGCGGCAGGCGCCACGGTTGACACGGCGGCAACACCGCCACCGGAGGCCGGTTCGAGCGTAACCATGAATGTCCGCCGTTGGCCGTTCTCCTCAACGGTGCAGCGTGACGTCACCGGACCGGTGATAGCAGGCGCCGCCTGCGGCGCGGGAGCGGCAGCCGGCTTCGGCGCCTCTTTCTTTTTCAGGGGGACGTCGATTTTCGATTTGCCCGTCAGGAAACGGATACCTTCGTTAACTTCGATTTTCTTCCCCGGCACCATCTGGCCCAGCACCAGGAAGATATTCTTTTCGTTGACCGGCAGCTTGCGCTCTTGTAGAGCGGCCTTGGCGGCGTCGATGTTCTTCGGCGCTGCTTCCAGCGGATCACCATCAAATGGTGGCAAATCCAATTGCTCGGAGGCGGCTTTGACAACTACCTGGTCCGGTGGCAAAGGTGTCTTGCCGAAATAGCCCAGCACTGCCTTGCCAAATCCGGCGTCGATCTTTTTCCAGCGTCCGTACAGCACGTTGTTGAACGCTTGCAGCCAGTACTGCTGACTGCCCGGCGTAACGCTGGTCCAGGCGCCGCCCGCTTCTACAACGACCGGGAATTCAGACAGCACGTCGGTGTACTTATCGAGAATACCGGCTTTGACCATCATGTGAACGTTGGGACCGATCGCGCCGCCCGGCATCGGGAAGCCCAGCACGCGGGCGTCGGCGGCGGTGGTGGTCGGGTTGAAGGCGTAATCGGCCATGGACTCGTTGAGCATATCTTCGAGCTCGCCCATCTTGGACGCGTCAACATCAAGCGAGTAGCCGGTGCCCTTGAGAGCGTGGTCCATCGAGCGCACATCCGGTTGCACGGTGCCGGAGGCCATCGGTCGGACCGACAGATCGATACCGTCAACCCCACCCTCGATACCGGCCATGTAGCAGGCCACCGCCATGCTGGCCGTGTCGTGAGTGTGCTGCCACAGCGGCATTTCCGGCGGCATGATCTTTTTCAGAGCGACGGCAGTGTCATAGATCGTTTTCGGGTCGGTGGTGCCGCTGGCGTCTTTCAGACAAATGCTGTCGATACGCATGCCGCTTTCGAGGAGACGTTTGCCGATGTTGGTGTAGAACTCGGCAGTATGCACTTTGTCCGAATGGAACGGCAGACCCATCAGGGCGATACAAACCTGGTGATGCATCCCGGCATCGACAATCGGTTTGCCGGTCTTGATGAGGTTGTCGACATCATTCATGTAGTCAAAGTTGCGATCCCAGGTAGTGCCATACTCTTTCATCAACTTGGCCTGGAGGTTCAGACCCTCCATCGACTGCGTGGTCAGAGTGACACCGGAGACTGAACGGGTAAGAATTTGCAGGTCAATATCGGGCCCGACCGCCTCGCGCATCACCTTCATATCCTCGAACGGATCCTCACCCAGATACATCAGCGGCGCTTGGTAGCGCGCCCCGCCACCGAACTCGAAATGGCGAATACCCAGTTCGGCGGAGCGTTTCATGGCCGGTAGAATATCATTAAGACGCACTTTGCCACCGAACGAACTCTGTAGCCCGTCACGGAAGGGGGTGAACATCACCCGGATCTTTTTGGCTTTCTCAGTAAAGATCATTTTATCTCCTCAACCTTGGTTATCTTCGTGCCAGGGTAAACGCTTGCGGCCACCGTAGCAACGGCGGCAAGGACAGCGGCATCGGCTTCGGCTTCTCTCTGCGGAAAGACGACGATGATGACTCGCATCACGATGGCCAACACCATCAACAAGAAAAACACCGCGGCGAATGCCGAGGCGCATATATAGACGAGATCCATCGATCCCATAGGCAAACTCTCCGTATGTTGGTCCGCCCACCGAGATGGACAGACATCCACGTTCGGTACGACCCACCCGGCTGCGAGCGAGCCGAAAAACAAGGTGATAGTATAACCAAGTGACTCACGACTATCAAGTGCCGAACATTATATTTACTGCATTATTCTGTAAGCTAAGATATGTGGCCTTATGTCAAGAGGATAATTTAGACCGGATATTATCGGCCTCTTGACTAAGCAATCCGCCTGATGTAGCTTGGAATATCTGTGCATGGCAGATGTCCACATCTGCCACCGTAAGCGTCGCATGTGGACATACGACGCCCACAAATGCTGTGCCTCGACAGCCATACCGACGGAGCGACATGAGCGAGAAACCGTTAATGGAAGCTGATGAACGAAAACAGGTAGTTGACTACCTTGCCAAACTGATGCAGCGACCGGTGCGCGATAAGCGAATCAAAGCAATTGAGGTCAACCCACTCTATCACGGTTCCTCCCGGCGACGCATCGAAGTCGGACAGTATTACGCCGACCTGGAGCCTGCCGCGCCGAGTGAGTTGGTGGTGGCTATTTTCGAATCGGACTCCTTCCTGGTCTGCACGCCGGAGCGCGGCTACGGGGATGGCGTGCCCTACATCTTCACCCGCCAGGAAGTGAAGGGTGTGGAGAAGGATGGGGAGTAAGCTCTGTCATCATAAGCACAGTCTCATACTGCGGCCTTCCAACCGCCAAACTCACTGTTTGACTTGCTCGGGTTACCGCTTTATATTCGCCGGATAACAACAGGAGTCTGTCGATGAAGCCCAGGAAAGTCAAAGCTGCTCGTGGTCTGAAACTGTCGTGCAAGGGTTGGCATCAGGAGGCCGCCCTCAGGATGCTCAACAACAACCTCGATGCGGAGGTTGCCGAGAAACCGGAGGAGTTGATCATATACGGCGGCAGCGGCAAGGCCGCGCGCAACTGGGAAGCGTACGACGCCATAGTCAAGTCGCTCAGGAAACTTGAGAACGACGAGACGCTTATGATCCAGTCGGGCAAACCGGTCGGTGTTTTTCGCACCCACGAGTATTCACCGCGAGTAATAATCGCCAACTCCCATCTGGTGCCGCACTGGGCGACATGGGAAAAGTTCCGCCAACTGGACCGGTTAGGGCTGATCATGTTCGGCCAGATGACGGCCGGCAGTTGGATTTATATCGGCACCCAAGGAATCATCCAGGGCACTTACGAGACATTTGCAGCCATCGCCGACAAGCATTTCGGCGGCGATCTGAGTGGCAGATGGGTCCTTACCGGCGGTATGGGCGGCATGGGCGGCGCGCAACCGATGGCAGGCACCATGTCGGGCGCATCGATTTTGGTGGTTGAGGTCGACGAAGCCCGCATCAACCGTCGCGTCAAGCAGGGTTTCTGCCATGTCAAAGTGAAGACCCTGGACAAAGCGATCAGGCTGATCAAAGAACACACCAAGTCGAAAGAGCCGATTTCGATTGGACTGGTCGGCAACTGCGCTGAGATTTTCCCTGAGATTTTCCGTCGTGGGATCGTGCCGGATATTGTCACCGATCAAACCTCGGCACATGACGAGCTGAACGGCTATATCCCGGAAGCGCTGACCGTGGTCGAGGCCAACCGGATGCGCAAGAAAGATCCCAAAGGTTATATCAAGCGTTCCTATGAATCCATGGTGAAGCATTGCGACGCTATGCTGAAATTCCAAAAAGCCGGCTCGGTGGTGTTCGATTACGGCAACAACCTTCGCGGGCAAGCTCAGACAGGTGGGCTGGTCAACGCCTTTGCCTATCCCGGTTTTGTGCCGGAGTATGTGCGCCCGTTGTTCTGTGAAGGGCGCGGACCGTTCCGCTGGGCCGCGTTGTCCGGCGATCCGAACGATATCGCCATCACCGATGAGATCGTTCTGAAAGAGTTTTCCAAGAACACGTCATTGGTGCGCTGGATCAAGATGGCGCGCGAACAGATTCCGTTTCAGGGTCTGCCGGCTCGCATCTGCTGGCTGGGGTACGGCGAACGGGCACGTTTTGCCGACATTATGAACAACTACATCGCCAAAGGCAAAATCTCCGGTCCCATTGTAATCGGTCGCGACCATCTCGACTGCGGCTCGGTGGCCTCTCCATACCGCGAGACAGAAGGGATGCTCGACGGTTCCGACGCTATCGCCGACTGGCCTCTTCTGAACGGCCTGCTCAACGCGATCTCCGGCGCCAGTTGGGTGTCGATTCATCACGGCGGTGGGGTTGGGATCGGGAACGCTATTCATGCCGGGATGGTAGTGGTGGCCGACGGCACCAAAGAGATGGCCGAGCGCCTCAACAGGGTCCTGACCAACGATCCCGGCAGCGGCATCGTCCGCCACGCCGATGCCGGTTACCCCGATGCGATCAAGTTCGCGCGCAAACACAAGGTCAAGATCCCGATGCTCAAGAAATGACAGCCAAGCGCTGTCACCGCGTCTGACGGCCAGTAGTTATGTCAAACGAGTCGGCGCACAAATCATTCAATTCGACCTCGGCACCGGTGCGACTATGATCAATATCGCCAAGGAAGAATCCTCCGCTCGGTTGTTGTTCTACAGCGCGCTGGTTCTCTTTTTTGTCCTGCATCTCTATCGACTGAACGCCCCTCCGAACGGATACCATCAATGGCGTGAGTCCGACACCGCCGCTATCGCGATGAATTACTATCAGGAGGACATGACTTTTCTACAGCCTCGGGTCAATCAGAGCGGGGCTGGTTCCGGGGTAACCGGGTCGGAACTACCCATTTACAATTACTCTGTTGCTCTCGTATATCAACTGGTAGGGCCGCATCATGCCGTGGCGCGGCTGCTGACATTGTTGGCGGCTTGTCTTGGATTGTGGTTTTTCTATCATCTCACTCGAAGAGTACTCAGTCGGACGGCGGCTTCACTTTCAGTCTGGGCGCTGGCCTTTTCACCGTTGTTTTTTTTCTACAGTTACAAGATTATGCCGGATATCTGGATGTTGTCATTAGGGCTGGGTTCGATAATGTTCTATTTGCGTTTTCTTGACGACAAGAGACTCCACGATTGGTTGCTCTCAGTTCTTCTGTTGATCCTGGCCGCCGGCATCAAGCCGCTGATACTATCGATCTACCTGCCCTTTCTGTACGTGACCTGGCGAGATAGGAACTCGCGCAGGAACGACCTTTGGTGGTGGGCTGCCTACGTGGCCGCCACACTCTTGCCTGTCCTGGGCTGGTTTTGGCGCGCCCGTCAACTGAAAGCCGAGGGTGGTCACGTCTTTTACCTCGG